>JAZQRG010000417.1:0-9281 GCA_045629445.1 Mycetocola sp.
GCCGGCTGCGGATGCCAGCGGTCATCGCCTGAAGTGCGATGAGCTCGACCGACTGGTCGCTTGCCGACTGGTCGTTGGCGGGAACTCGGATGACGAGCTCGCGATCATCGGTCGTCCGAAGGAGAGCCGAGTCGTAATCGCCGGTCTGGCCGTGACCGACCGGGCCGCTTCCGACGAGCTGCAGGTCCGCGACAGCTGAAGTTGCCAACGCGGCTAGAGTTAGATGCGATCTGGCCATGGCATCTAGGTTAGGTCGCCAAGCGGGCTGGCAGCCACACGCCACGCCCTTCTGAACCGGAGTGTATGTCGTTGATTCCTGGCGCGCTAGCTAATCTTCCCCTGGCGCCAAGCGCTGTCGATCGCGATGCTGACGCACGAGCGCGCGCCGATCTGTTTACCGAATTGCAGTCGGATGAGGCCACACGCCTTCTCGTGCTGTGGCGCGGCCGCGTGTTGCTTGATGGTGACGCGGTGCGCCTGTTCGCCGCGGACCGTCCGCTCACCGATGCGATTCTTGCCTATCTCGGGAAGACCCTCACCGGTCGCGCCGACGCGCCGGCAGGTACCCGCGTCCTGCTCGTTCTCGCCGACGACGACCTCGCCGCATCCTTCGAACCGGATGAGGACGCGTGGGTCACCTTCCGTACTGCCGCACCGCAATTGTCCGCTCCTGACGTAAGCCTCATGACCGAGGCTGCCGCCCTGTCCAACTGGCACCTCAGTTCGGCCTTCTGCCCGAGGTGCGGATCGGCGACCGTGCCTGAGAGCGCGGGATGGTCGCGGCGCTGCACGGCGTGCAAGAACGAGATCTTCCCTCGAACAGACCCCGCTGTGATCGTTCTCGTCCTCGATGACGACGACCGCCTCCTGCTCGGCTCGAACATCCTCTGGCCCGAAGGACGGTACTCCCTCCTCGCCGGTTTCGTCGAGGCGGGCGAGTCGCTCGAGCACGCCGTCATACGGGAGATTTTCGAGGAGTCCGGTATCCGGGTCGACACCCCGCAGTACCTTGGCTCGCAGGCCTGGCCGTTCCCTCGCTCGATCATGCTTGGCTTTTCCGCCCGTGTCGCGCCCGGACAGGACCCCGCTGGCCTGATGCCGGACGGACAGGAAATTGTCGACCTGCGCTGGCTCAGTCGCGACGACCTTCGCGAGGAAGCAGGAACGCTGCTCCTTCCCGGGTCGACGTCGATCGCTCGCGCACTCATTGACCACTGGCTCACCGCGGACGGCGGACCCAGCATCGACGAAGCGGCTCGAGCGGCCGAGGCGAGTCGCCATGCCACCGCAGATCAGGATGCAGAGATCACCGCAGCAGACGCCGGCACCGAAACCGCAACCGTCGACGGCGCGAGTGACGTCGGGAACGTGCGATGACGGCATCCGTCACCGAACCTGCCGCACTCCTCGCCGGTCTCGACGATGACCAGCGGGTTGCGGCGGAAGCGCTGAGGGGGCCGGTCTGCATTCTCGCCGGTGCCGGAACCGGTAAGACGCGGGCGATCACCCACCGGATCGCGTACGGTGTCGCAACGGGAACGTACGCCGCGAACCGGGTGATGGCGTTGACCTTCACGAACCGTGCTGCAGCCGAACTGCGCGGCAGGCTGCGCCACCTCGGTGCCGGATCAGTGCACGCGCGCACCTTCCACGCTGCCGCGCTCAGCCAGCTGAACTACTTCTGGCCGCACACCGTCGGCGGCACCATGCCCGCGCTCATCAACAGCAAGGGCCGAATGCTCGGCCACGCCGCTGAGCGACTGCGGCTCAAACTCGACACGGCGACGCTTCGGGACATCGCCGCCGAGGTCGAGTGGCGCAAGGTCTCCGGGCTGAGCATCGAGCAGTACGCTGCCGCCGGTCGTCCGAGCCCGGTGTCGCTCACTCCCGAACAGGTTGCCGACATGCAGCAGGCATACGAAGACCTCAAGGATGAACGCAAGCAGCTCGACTTCGAAGACGTGCTCCTCGCCTGCGCCGGCATGATCGAAACCGAACCCGCCGTCGCCATGCAGGTGCACGAGCAGTACCGGTTCTTCGTCGTCGACGAGTACCAGGACGTCTCGCCGCTCCAGCAGCAACTGCTCGACGCCTGGATCGGCAACCGCAACGACATTTGCGTCGTCGGTGACGCGAGCCAGACCATCTACTCCTTCGCCGGGGCGAAGAGCGACTACCTCCTCGATTTTCCGTCGAGACACGCGGATGCCACTGTCGTGCGTCTCGAACACAACTACCGGTCGACACCGCAGATCGTCGACACCGCCAACCGGCTGATGCGGGGGAGAACCGGGGCGCTCACTCTCCAGGCTGATCGTTCCGGGGATGCCCAGCCGGTTCCCGAGATCACCGCGTTCCCGCACGATCACGCCGAGGCCCGTGCGATCGCTCAATCGGTGCTCCAGCAGATCGCCTCGGGCATCAAGCCCGAGAACATTGCGATTCTCTACCGCATCAATGTGCAGTCCGCCGCTCTGGAAACCGCACTCGGCGACGTCGGTGTTCCGTATCTCCTGCGTGGCAGCAAACGATTCTTTGAACTGCCCGAAGTGCGCCAGGCGATCCTGACCTTGCGCGGGGCATCCGTCTCCGTCACCGGCGAACCGCTGTTCAAGTCGGTGTCCGACGTGCTCCGGTCGCTTGGCTGGACCCAGACTGCTCCTGAGACCGCGGGCGCTGTGCGCGACAAATGGGAATCGCTCAACGCGATCATGGGCCTCGTTGACACGATGCCGCCGGGGACGACGTTCCGCCAGTTCACTGATGAGCTGCTCGAGCGCCAGGCTGGGCAGCACGAACCGACGGTCTCTGCGGTGACCCTCGCAACGCTTCACTCCGCCAAGGGCCTCGAGTGGGATGTCGTCTACCTGCCAGGGCTGAGCGAGGGACTCGTTCCGATCAGCTACGCGAAGTCGTTCGAGCAGATCGATGAGGAACGCCGACTGCTCTACGTGGGAATCACTCGCGCACGTTCGCGGCTCTTTCTGTCGTGGGGCGAACAGCCGGGCCGAGGTTCGCAGCCGAGGGAACGCTCTCGATTCCTGTCAGAGATCGGCATCCGCAATCCGGGTGCTGCCGGTGCCAGGCGCGGCGCCCCGTCAGCGAGCGTGCGTCAAAGCTGAGCGTCGCGGACGCGAGATCGTTGATGCCGTCAACGAGGCGGCTCTCGGCGACGCGCGCGGCGAGTCCGGCAACCACACTCACGAGCGGCTCACGTTCACTCGATGCGGACTGGCCGAGCAGTTGCGAAGCGATGGCTGGCCAGGACGGGTCACGTTCGGCCGCGTCACGCGCCTGGCAGTGCAGGCACGGCCCATTGCCCGGTTCGACGAGCGGCCCCACCCGCGCGCCGGTGTCGGTGTACACAACGGCGAGGTGGGGGATGTCGCGGCTCAGCCAGCGAATATAGCGTCGCGGGTCGATGACGTGGGTAGCGACGATTACCGCGAGGTCGGGCTGTTCGGCTGCGGGGTCGGTGCCAGAAGAACTCACGCAGGCAAGCCCCGCGGCCGTCAGAAGCGACGTCACGCGCTCGGCGGTCGGACCGTACCCGTCAACGACGCAGCTCCTCGGTGCTGACCGCTTCGGTTCGGGTGTGAGTGCTGGACCGATGCGCTCGAGCAAAGCGCCGACCTCGGAAGCGGTGATGCCGAGCCGGGACGCCAGCCTGTCGAGTTCGACGACGCTGATGCCGGCCATGAGCGCACCGATCAGGCGTTCTTCGGACGGCGAGACGTTGTCGAGTCTCGCCACCGGCGTCTCAGCACCGATCTGGAGCGAGACGGGGTCGCGCCAGACCAACGGATACCGCGGGTCGAGTCGAAGCACCATGCACGACATCATGCCCGAGCGCCCGGAGCGGCCGGGGAGTTATCCACAGCCGCCCGCCGGGCTTAAACGCTTGGTGGCGTCGACTCTCCCGAATTCCGGCCGCCCTCTTCGCCCCGCAACAGATCCTCGAGTGCGGTGTCGAAGGCATCCGGCTCGGGCACGTCGCCGCGGGCGCGGGCTTCGAGTCGCTCGATGAGGGACGTCGGGTCGTCGATGTCTTCTGCGGTCGGAATCAGGTCCGGGTGGGACCAGAGGGAATCGCGCTGTTCGTTGCCGACAGCATCCGTGACCTTCTGCCACATCAACGCGGCCTCACGCAGGCGGCGCGGCCGCAGCTCGAGCCCGACGAGCGTCGAGAATGCCGACTCGGCGGGCCCGCCGGTGGCACGACGCCGTTTGACGGTCTCAGCGACCGCGTCGGACTTCGGCAGCCGCGACGTGGCGGCGCCGGTGACGACATCGACCCAGCCCTCGACCAGCGCGAGGATGGTCTCGAGTCGCGCGAGGGTCGCGAGCTGGGCTTCGGTCTTCGGCGGGATCAGCGAACCGTCGACCATGGCCTGGCGCAGCTCTTCGGGGTTTGCGGGGTCGAAGCTGTCGGCGAGGCCCTCGAGGCGGTCGGTATCGATCCGGATGCCGCGGGCAAATTCCGTGATGGACGAGATCAAGTGCAGTCGCAGCCAGCGCGCGTGACGGAAGAGACGGGCGTGGGCGAGTTCCCGCACGGCCAGGTAGATCTGGACCTGGTCGTCCGGAATGTCGAGACCCTCGCCGAACGCGGAGACGCTCTGGGGGAGCAGCGCCGCCTGATTGTCGTCGAGGAGCGGGATTCCGATGTCGCCTCCGGAGACCACTTCGGTGGAGAGCTGGCCGACGACCTGGCCGAGCTGCATGGCGAAGAGGGCACCGCCGATGCTGCGAAGCAGGCTGCTCGCGCCCTGCACCATGCCCTGCATTTCCTCCGGTGCCTGTTCGCTGAGCACTCGGGTCAGTGCGTCAGAGATGCTGGTTGCGACCGGCTCGGCGAGCTGGGTCCACACCGGCATCGTCGCGCGCACCCATTCGCCTCGGGTCATCAGCCCGGGAACGCTCGTGAGCTCGGTGATCTGGGTGACATCGTCGAGCCAGAGCGCCGCGATGTGGAAGGCCTGGTCAAGCTGGGCCCGCTGTTCATCGGACGTCGGCACGGCACTTGCCGTCGCGATCTGCACGGCCTGGTCTGTGGCAACCTGCCAGTTGATTCCACCGTCGCCAGCGCCTCGCATCGCGTTCTGGAGCTGGCTCAGCATCGCCTGGATGCTAGCGGGATCGGCCGGAAGGCCTGCGGCTCCTGCGAGTTGACTCGGATCGACTCCGCCTTTCCCGGACAGGAAATCCCGCAGCATGTCGCGGAATTCGTCCTCGGGATTGTTGTCAGGTACGTCGGGCACTGAGGCCACCTTTCAGACATAGTGCGGTTGCTCGATCTACGCTAGTGCGTGAACCTCGAAGTTTCGCGTGGCTTCCGCATGGCGGTGTCCGCCCGCCGCGAACAGCACGAAAGGCCACAGTGACCCTCTTTTACCCCTCGACATCTGACCCGAGCGAGCAGCAGGCAGCGCCGTCTGACGTGGCGCGGTCCGAGCGGGCACACAAGCGTTCTCAGCGTGGCTGGATCGCTCTTGGCGTGTCGTTTGTGATCCTGCTCGCGCTCGCGTTGTGGCCGACGTCCTATGTCATCCAGCAGCCTGGCCCCGTGTTCAACACCCTCGGCACCGTCGAGATCGATGACAAGGAGGTGCCGATGATCACGATTGAGGGTGCCACCACGTATGAGACCGACGGAGCCCTCGACATGCTCACGGTCCAGGCGGTCGGAAATCCCGAACAGCGCCCCAACTGGTTCGAAATCACACTGGCCTGGCTGTCCCCGAGCAAGACGGTAGTACCTCTTGAATCGGTCTATCCGGTTGGGGAGACCACCGAGCAACGCGAGGCGGAGAACGCAGCGCTGATGGTCGACTCGCAGCAGGATGCGGTCGCTGCGGCGCTCACCGAGCTCGGCTACGACTTCCCGGCACAGCTCACCGTCGGCCAGATCGCCGACGGTGCTCCCGCTGACGGCGAGCTCAAGGTGGACGATGAGATCATCAGCGTGAACGACGTGCCGGTGAGCGACCTCGCGTCGCTTCGGAGCGCCATCGCCGACAACGGGACCGAGGCACCCGCGCTGTTCGGCATCGTTCGTGACGGAGTGCCGATGAGCATTCCGCTGACCCCGACGCCGGCAACCGCGGCGGACGGCACGCAAACCGGGGTGATCGGTATCGCTACGAAGATGGTCTACGACTTCCCGATCGAGGTGAAGATTCAGCTCGACAACGTGGGTGGTCCCAGCGCCGGAATGATGTTCGCGCTCGGCATCGTCGACAAGCTGACCGAGGGTGAGCTGAACGGGGGAGCTGACGTCGCCGGCACCGGAACGATCGATGCCGAGGGCGCTGTCGGCGCGATCGGCGGCATCCGTCAGAAGCTCTTTGGGGCGAAGGATGCCGGTGCTGAGTACTTCCTTGCGCCCGCAACGAACTGCAACGAAGTCGTCGGCCACGTGCCAGACGGTCTCGATGTTTTCAGCGTTGCGACGCTGGATGACGCCGTCACCGTTCTCGACGCAATCGCCTCCGAATCGGACCTCGGTGCGCTTCCTACCTGTGAGTGACGAGAACCCTTCCTGTGAGTGAGCGGTGACCGCAGGCTCCCGGGCGATGAGGCGATAATCTCCCCAATAGACTGGAAGTCCGTTCCAGCATTGACAGAGGCCCTAAAGTGACTTCCGCTTCATCCGCAAACACAGCACCGAACAAGACTCGCGCTCCACTGGCGATCACAGCAGCCGTTGTTGGCGCGCTCGTCGTGGCGTTCTTCATCTTCGCCGGCCTGTACTCAGACTTCCTGTGGTTCCAGCAGGTTGGCTTCACGAACGTGCTCACCACGCAGTGGTATGCCTCGGCGATCATGTTCGTCGTCGGCTTTCTCGGCATGGCTGTTCCCGTCTACGTTGCGATCCAGCTCGCATACCGGCTGCGTCCGGTCTACGCCAAGCTGTCGAGCCAGCTCGACCGTTACCAGGAACTCGTCGAGCCCCTGCGTCGCGTTGCGACCTACGGCATCCCGACCCTGCTCGGCCTCTTCGCCGGCTTCTCAGCTGCGACACGCTGGGAGACCGTGTGGATGTGGTTCAACCGCACGTCGGCTGGAACCGTCGACCCGCAGTTCGGTCTCGACGTGTCGTTCTACATGTTCGAGCTGCCGTTCTACCGGGGCCTCGTCGGATTCGCCTCCGCGGTCATCCTGCTCTCGACCCTCCTCACGGTCGCGGTGTGCTACCTCTACGGATCCATCCACGCATCGGGCCGCGAGCTGCGCATCTCCAAGGCCGCACGCATCCAGATCGCTGTTCTTGCCGGGCTGTACCTCGCGCTCCAGGCGGTGTCGATCTGGCTCGACCAGTACGTGACGCTCAACCAGACCGGTGATCTCATCACCGGCGCGAACTTCACCGACGACAACGCGACCATCCCGGGCCGCGTCATCCTCGCCGGAATCGCCGCACTCGTTGCCCTGTTCTTCTTCGTCACCGCGTTCATCGGCCGCTGGCGCCTTCCGGTCGTCGGGACCGCGCTGCTCCTCGTCGCCGGCCTGCTGATCGGCACCGCCTACCCGTGGGTCGTTCAGCGCTTCCAGGTCGACCCGAACGCGAAGAGCCTCGAACAGCCATACATCCAGCGCAACATCGACCTCACCCGTGAGGCCTATGACGTTGAAGATGTCGAGGAGATCCCGTACAACGCGAAAACCGACACGACGCCTGGTGCGCTCCGCGAAGATGCCGAGACAACGGCATCCATTCGAATCATCGACCCGGCTCTCGTCAGCCCGTCGATCTCCCAGCTCGAGCGGTTCAAGAACTACTACGCATTCTCGGAAGACCTCGATGTCGACCGCTATTCGATCAATGGCGAGAGCCAGGACACCGTCATCGCACTGCGCGAACTGAAGCAGGACGCCGACGACAACTGGGTCAACAACACCCTCGTCTACACCCACGGTTATGGTCTGGTCGCCGCATACGGCAACCAGCGTTCCGTCGATGGCCAGCCGGTGTTCCTCGAATCGGGAATCCCGACGACGGGTGCGCTCGGCGACTTCGAGCCGCGCATCTACTTCGGTGAGGCGTCTCCCGCGTACTCCATCGTCGGCGCTCCGAAGGATGCAACTCCGGTCGAACTGGACTACCCGTCTGGTGAAGAGGGAAACTCGGAGACCTACAACACCTTCGATGGTGACGGCGGTCCGAAGCTCGACAGCGTGCTCAACAAGCTGGTCTACGCGCTGAAGTTCCAGTCGGAGCAGATCTTCCTGTCGGATGCTGTGACCGATCAGTCTCAGATCATCTACGACCGCGACCCGACGACGCGAGTCCAGAAGGTTGCGCCGTACCTCACGCTCGACTCTGACCCGTACCCGAGCGTTGTCGATGGCCGCGTGGTCTGGATCGTCGACGGATACACAACGTCTGACGCATACCCGTACTCGCGGACGGTCGGTCTCTCCACGGCCATCGCCGACAGCGAGAACAACGACCAGCAGTTCGCGCTCGACAACATCAACTACATCCGCAACTCGGTCAAGGCCACGGTTGACGCCTACGACGGTTCGGTGACGCTCTACGCGTGGGACACCGAGGACCCGATCCTCAAGACCTGGCAGAAGATCTACCCGTCGTCACTCGAGCCCATCTCTGAGATGAGCGGCGATCTGATGAGCCACGTGCGTTACCCGTCGGATCTGTTCAAGGTCCAGCGGTCGATCCTCGGCCAGTACCACGTGACCGACGCTGGCAAGTTCTACTCCAAGACTGACGCGTGGTCCACTCCGGCCGACCCGCAGTCGGAGGCGGCACAGAACCTCCTCCAGCCGCCGTACTACCTGACCCTGCAGATGCCGGGCCAGGAGGCGCCGACGTTCTCGCTCTACAGCACCTTCGTCCCTCGTGGAACCGGAGACAGCGCATCGAGCGTCCTCACCGGCTACATGGCTGTCGATGCTGATGCAGGATCGACGGATGGCAAGATCGGCGAGGACTACGGAAAGCTGCGTCTGTTGACGCTGCCAAAGGAAGCAACGGTCCCAGGCCCCGGCCAGGTGCAGAACGCATTCAACACCGATCCTGAGGTGTCGTCGCTCATCAACCTGCTGAAGCAGGGTCAGTCGAAGGTGCTTAACGGCAACCTGCTGACTCTGCCCGTCGGTGGCGGTTTGCTCTACGTCCAGCCGGTGTACGTCCAGTCGACCGGTGAGACGAGCTACCCGCTGCTCCAGAAGGTGCTTGTGGCATTTGGCGACCAGATCGCGTTCGAGAACACACTCGATGAAGCGCTCGACTCACTGTTTGGTGGTAACTCCGGTGC
>JAZQRG010000418.1:0-7591 GCA_045629445.1 Mycetocola sp.
CCCGCGCGACACGCCGGTTAACGCTCAGTGAACCCTCCATTGGGGGTTGAGGGTTTACTATCTGCGACTTGACGTACCGGAATTACACGGGTGTAATTATGTGTAGCGCCGCGTGGCGCACGGCAATTAAGTGGGGAGAGAGATATGGCGCCTGAATATCGCTCCGGTGTTCCCGAGGACTGGTTCGTCGATCCGGTGCAGCTCGGAGTTCCCGGTGTTCGCAAGCCTGTCGACGACGACAACCCGCTTGCGTGGCAGACCGACTCCCTCTGTGCACAGACCGACCCAGAAGCCTTCTTCCCCGAAAAGGGCGGCTCGACCCGCGATGCCAAGCGCATCTGCACGAGCTGCGAAGTACGCACACAGTGCCTCGAATACGCGCTCGAGAATGACGAGCGTTTCGGTATCTGGGGTGGCCTTTCCGAACGCGAGCGTCGCAAGCTCAAGAAGCGCGCCGTTTAGTTTCACCCGAGTCGTCTCCGGGGCAGTAATCCTCCCACCCCCACGGGTGATTCCGTGCCACGCCGACAGCGTCGGCCGTGCAGGAACAAGCTCGACATAGTCTGGACGCGATGTTTCCCCGAGTAACCGCGATCCTTGTTGTGCACGATGGCGCCGGCCCCAGCGGCTCGAGCCACCTGCAAGACACCCTTGACGCCATTTCCGCCCAGACCAGGCAGCCCGATTTCATCGTGGCCGTCGCATGCTCATCGCCAGCGTCCGTGAAGGACGCGCTTGAGCGCGCAGGAGTCGACCGGATCGTCGAGGCCGATGATCGGCTCAACTTCGCCCAGGGGCTCGCGCAGGGCGTCCGTGTCATTCCACAGCCGGGTGGCCCCGACGAGTTTCTCTGGTTGCTCGCGCAGGACACCGCGCCGGCGCCGGATGCCCTCGCTCGTCTCGTCGGTGCCCTCGAGGTCGCTCCGTCCGTCGCGGCAGCGGGGCCCAAGGTCATGGACGCGAGTGACGGCGCAACGATCGTGTCGCTCGGTCAGGCGCTCACCCCGCTCGGCGCAACGGTTTCCCTCGTCGGTGAAGAACTCGACCAAGGGCAGCACGACTCAATTTCGGATGTCCTCGGGGTTTCCCCCGCCGGGATGCTGGTGCGTCACTCCGTGTGGGAAGAGGTTCGTGGATTCGATCCGGCCTTCGGCTCAACGGACGACGCACTCGACTTCTCGGTGCGCGTCCGCCTCGCCGGACACCGCGTCGTGGTCGTGCCGACCGCCGTCGTCTTCAGCGCCGGTGACGGCATTGCCGGACCCTCGCGTTCGCGCCGTCCGGGCGCGTACCGCAAGCGCGTTCGCCAGGTTCGGGACGCCCAGCTCTATCGCCGGCTCGTCTATGCCCCCGCCGCCCTCGTCTGGCTGCACTGGCTCTCCCTCGTTCCGCTGGCGATGGTGCGCACGGTGTGGCGGATCGCGACCAAGAACCCCGGTCTCGTCGGCGGTGAGTTCGCGGCAGCGTTCCACGTCGCGTTCAGCCCGATCCGTATCGCCCACGCCAGGAAGAACCTGCACAACGCGAAGAACACCGGCTGGTCGGCGATCTCCCCGCTGCGCATCCCGTTCGCCGAGGTGCGGCGCAGACGCCTGCTCCGTCGCGAAGCAGGTGCTCCGGTCTACACGGTCGAGCGCAGCGAGCTTCGGTTCTTCACCGGTGGTGGGGGATGGCTCGTCATCGCGTCTGCCCTCGCCAGTGTCGGCCTCTTCTTCGCCCTGCTCGCGGCACCAGCCGTTGAAGGCGGTGGGATGCTGCCTCTCTCGGCGTCCGTTGCCGGGCTGTGGCAGAACATCGGATTCGGCTGGCGCGACATCAGCATCGGATTCACCGGTGCGGCAGACCCCTTCTCGGTGGTCATGGCATTGCTCGGCACCGTGACGTTCTGGGATCCGTCATACGCGCTCGTCCTCCTGACGCTCCTTGCCCTTCCCCTCGCAACGCTCGGCGGCTGGTTCGCTGCAACGCGACTGACCGAATCGAGTGCCTACCGCATCGTCGGCGCCGTGCTCTGGACGATCGCTCCGCCGTTCCTCACCGCGCTGATCGACGGCAGGCCGGCCGCCATCCTCGTTCACCTGCTGTTGCCATGGCTCTTCTACGCCGGGTGCGTCGCCGCGCGTTCCTGGGCGGCATCCGCTGTTGCATCGATGCTGCTCGCACTGACCGTCGCCGCTGCACCGTCACTCGCGCCAGCCTTCCTCGTGATCTGGGTGCTCGCACTCTTCGTCTCAGGCAAGCACATCGCCAGGATCGTCTGGCTGATCGTGCCGACAGCCGCCCTCTTCGCTCCACTGATCTGGCAGCAGGGCATTGTCCGCGGCCAGTGGCTGCTGCTTCTCGCCGACCCAGGAGCCGTCGTCGGTTCGGCACCGACAACCGGCTGGCAGCTCGCCCTCGGGCTGCCAGGCGGAAACCCGGCCTGGGACTCGATCACCACGGCTCTCGGCATCACCGGCCTGCCCGC
Source organism: Mycetocola sp. (assembly GCA_045629445.1). Taxonomy (GTDB): domain Bacteria; phylum Actinomycetota; class Actinomycetes; order Actinomycetales; family Microbacteriaceae; genus Mycetocola_A. The sequence goes on from JAZQRG010000418.1 coordinate 2,468, forward strand.
GCACCTCGTCGTGCCTGTGCTGCTCGCGCCGATTGCTGTCATGGCGCTCATCGCGCTCTTCCTGCCAGGCAGCGCGCGCGCCGCGGTGCTGCTCTTCGTCGGGCTGCTCGGCCTTGCGACCGCCGTCGGTGCGACCCACCTTCTGATCTCGCTCACCGGTTCGACGGTCGCGAGCGTCTGGGCTGGCTCCGGCCTCAGCCTCTACTGGCTCGGCCTCACCGGCGCCGCCGTCGTCGGCTTCGACAGCCTGCGCAGGGCAGCGGCTGTCCCCGCCCTCGTCGTTTCGGTACTTGCACTCGTCGTCGCGGTTCCGATCATGGCCACCCTCCCGCTCGGGCAGGGCGCAATCGTCGCGAGCGACGGCCGCACCCTCCCCGCGTACGTTTCCGCTGCAGCCGCGACGGACCCGCCGATCGGCACGCTCATCGTGACGCCGCAGCCCGACGGCGGAGTATCCGCCCGTATCGTCCGCGGAGCGGGCGACACACTCGACAACCAGTCCACCATCCTCACGACCGGCGAGAATCTTACGAGCAACGACGAGCAGGTCACCGTGCTTGCCGGGAACCTGGTCTCCCAGGGCGGATTCGACCCGGCCCCGACGCTCGCCGAGCTCGACGTGCGGTTCGTCCTCCTCCCGCCCGCCGTAGCTGGGCCCGGAGCGCAGGTCAGCCCAGAAGCATCGACGACAACGAGTCGCGCGTCGGCCGCACTCGACAGCAGTCCGGTTCTTGCCCACATCGGTCCGACCGACCGTGGAACGCTCTGGCGTTTTGAGGGAGAAACGGATGCCGCTTCGAACGTTGGTCCCGTGTCGCCGTTCTCCACACCGGTCCTGATCGGTTGGGCCATCGTGTTCGGCTTTGCCCTTTTGCTCTCGATCCCGACCGCTGCATCACGGCGGGCGGCCGAAGAATCGCCGCGCACGGTTGGTCGCCGCGATCCACGCCCGCAGGTCCGACGGCTCACCCGGGCAGAACGCGCCGCCCGCAGGGCCGACGCCGAAGCCGAGGCAAGCCTCGCGGCGGAAATCGCCGGGGAGGCGGAAGCCGAGGAGAAGCGGGAAGCGGAAGACGCGGCGAACGCCGAGGCATCCGCTTCTGAGGGCGGCCACACGACCGGTGATACCGGAATCGTCGCCCACTCCGACAGCGAAACCCTGAGCGATGCGCCCGCAGGCAATATGTCCACAGCCGATGCATCCGATTCCGAAACATCCAGCACCGAAGCATCAGAGCGCGTTCCGTCGCCCGATGCCGCCTCGCCCCGCGAAACCGGTGCGACCGAAAGCGAGTACAGCCATGGCCGCTAAACGAACAGTAGCGGCGACAAGCGGCAGGTTGATCGCCGGAGTGCTCGGCGTCGCCATCGCCGGGGCGTCGATCTTCGCCGTCGGAACTCTCGAATTGCCGCGCGTATCGGCGGCAGTGCCAAGCGCCGTCATCACACCGACGGCGGCGAACCAGGCTCGTGTCTGTGCCGGCCCGCTACTGCAGCTCGCCGGCGACGGAACGTCGAGCGGATCTTCGTTTGGTGTGCCTGAGCTCACAATCGGCGCCGAGTCCGGCTCTGAACCGACGGTCACACCGGTTGCCGCCCCGAACAACGTGGCCGGAGATGCGTTCGGTGCGCCGAGCATCATCAGTGTGCCAACGGCAGCGGATGCCGAAACCGCTCCGCTTCTCGCCGCATCGCAGTCCCAGTCAGCGGCCCTCGACGACCTCAGTGGCTTCGCGGCAGGAACCTGTTCCGAAGCAAGTGCCGAAAGCTGGCTCGTCGGCGGCTCCACCGATGTCGGACGCACGAGCGTTCTCGCGCTGACCAACCCCACCCGCGCCGATGCCATCGTCGACCTGACGATCTATGGGGAGAATGGCGTCCTCGACGCCCCCGGCTCCAAGGGAGTCATCGTTAAGGGCGGCGAGCAGAAGTTGTTGTCCCTCGCTGCATTTGCGCCCAACCTGATCACCCCGATCGTGCACGTGGCAAGCAGGGGCGGACAGGTCGCCGCCGTCATCCAGCACAGCGTCATCCGCGGCCTCACGCCGAGCGGTGTCGAGTATGTCGCCCCAACATCACCGGCGGCGAACACCCAGATGATCGCCGGCGTGACGATCTCGGCAACTCCTCCCACAGTCTCTGACGAGGACTATGACGACAACAGCCCCGCTCTTCGAATGATCGCGCCAGGCACCGAGACGGCCGGAGTGACGGTGACGTTCACGAGCGAGCAGGACGGTTCATCGCCCGAACCGCTCCAGTACGACCTCGAGCCAGGCATCGCGACCGAGATCAGTCTTGGCGGGCTTGCGGCCGGGAGCTACAGCGTGGAGATTGTGTCAGACCAGCCGGTCGTCGCCGGTGCCCGCACCTCGGCGAACGTCGGTGAGGCCACCGACTTCGCGTGGTTCCAGGCGTCGACGGCGTTGCCGGACACCGCCATGATTGCCGTCCCGGCGGGGGATCGTCCCGTCCTGCACGTCGCCAACCCTGGACGAACAGACCTCGAGCTTGACCTCGCTTCAACCAGTGGGAACCTGTCCGCGGCGGTGCCCGCGGGGACGTCTGTCGCGATTCCCGTGTCATCGGGAGCGTCGTACGAGGTCACCGGCGTGAAGGGTGCCTTCGCGCAACTGAGCGTCGAGACCTCGACAGGGTTCAGCGCATTCGCCGTGCAGCCGGCGATCCCGTCGGCGACACCGGTGACGGTGTACCCCCGCTGACCCACGGCCCGCTCGGTCTGCCTAGAAGTGGAACCGCTCGGGACCGAGGTCCCACGGGTCCTTGCCGATGAGCTCGGCGGTGGCCCGGAACACGCAGCTCTCGATCATCATCCGCTGGTGCAGCTCATCATCGCGGTGAAGTTTGCTCATTCTCTGGATCGGGAGCCGGTACAGCACCACCCGCTGCTCGGACTGGCTGGTCCACCAGCGGGCGACTCCATCGTCGTCCTGCTTCCCCGAGGGCATTGAGCCGACCTCAAAGCGCACGTTGGTGAGCTCGTCCGGCCAGGTTGCTCGAAGGAAGTCTGCGGCGGCGGCGACCGTCATATCGAAGCTGTCGATGCGGTTCTTCAGTGGCGGCAGGTGCGGACCTGTCGCAGCGCTCCGCGCCGAACGACCATGCCGATCATGCCGAACCGCTCGCCGCACAAAGGTGCTGCTCCTCGAACTGCGTCGTGCCATGCAGCCATCCTATTCGCCGCAGGTTCCGGCGAGGTGACCCGGCGAAGAACCTCACCGATGTATCGTGAGTGGAATGTTGGACAGGCCATGTACGAAAGTCGGATGCTCGCGCGAAGCGATCTCGACGCTCACCTACGACTACAGCGACTCCATGGCCGTCGTCGGTCCTCTGAGCCTCGCACGTGAGCCGCACACCTACGACCTGTGCTCCATCCACGCTGAGCGGATGAGCGTGCCGCAGGGGTGGCAGGTCATCCGGCACCAGGTGCTCAACCCGTAGCCGGGACTTCACCGCGATTCCCCAACTGCGGTCTGCGAGAATAGGGCAATGACGTTTTCTTCGCCCGCAGCATCCGCTACCGCTCTCCCGTTCAAGGTTCGTGACCTCTCGCTCGCTGAGGCGGGCCGCCACCAGATCCGCCTCGCTGAGAACGAGATGCCTGGGCTCATGGCCCTCCGCGCCGAGTTCGGCGAATCACAGCCGCTCAAGGGCGCCAGGATCGCCGGTTCGCTGCACATGACCGTGCAGACCGCTGTGCTCATCGAGACCCTCGTTGCCCTCGGCGCGCAGGTGCGCTGGGCGAGCTGCAACATCTTCTCCACCCAGGACGAGGCCGCAGCGGCGATCGCCGTTGGCCCGACCGGCCCCGACGACGCGCCGGCAGGCGCCCCGATCTTCGCCTGGAAGGGCGAGACCCTCGAGGAGTACTGGGAGTGCGCCGAGCAGATCTTCGATTGGACTGCCGAGGCTGAGGCAGCCAGCGCCGACTGGACCGGCCCGAACATGATCCTCGACGACGGAGGAGATGCCACCCTTCTCGTACACAACGGGCGCACATACGAGCTCGCCGGCGCGGTTCCCGAGACCGCTGACGACGAAAGCCACGAGGGCCGCGTTGTCCTCGACCTGCTCCGCCGTTCACTCGCGAGGTCCACCGACCGCTGGACGAAGATCGCGGCCGATCTCCAGGGCGTCACCGAGGAGACCACCACCGGGGTACACCGCCTCTACGAGCTGTTCAAGAACGACGAGTTGCTGTTCCCGGCGATCAACGTCAACGACTCCGTCACCAAGAGCAAGTTCGACAACAAGTACGGCATCCGTCACTCGCTGCCAGACGGACTCAACCGCGCCACCGACGTTCTCATCGGCGGCAAGGTCGCGTTCGTTGTCGGATACGGCGATGTGGGTAAGGGCGCCGCTGAGGCCCTCCGCGGCCAGGGCGCTCGCGTCATCGTCTCCGAGGTCGACCCGATCTGCGCGCTGCAGGCCGCCATGGACGGCTACCAGGTCGCGAAGATCGAGAGCGTCGTTGACCAGGTCGACATCTTCGTCTCCGGCACAGGCAACCTCAACGTCATCACGACCGAGCACATGCTGAACATGAAGCACCTCGCGATCGTCGCGAACGTCGGCCACTTCGACAACGAGATCGTCATGGCCGGGCTCGAGAAGATCGAGGGCGCGGAGCGCGTCGAGATCAAGCCGCAGGTGCACGAGTTGCGCCTGCCCAACGGCCGGTCGATCCTCGTCCTGAGCGAGGGACGCCTGATGAACCTCGGCAACGCCACCGGGCACCCGTCGTTCGTCATGAGCAACTCGTTCACCAACCAGGTGCTCGCGCAGATCGAGCTCTACGCGCACCGGGAGAACTACCCGGTCGGCGTCTACGTTCTGCCCAAGCACCTCGACGAGAAGGTCGCGCGCCTCCACCTGGACGCCCTCGGTGTCGAGCTCACCCGCCTTAGCGAAGAGCAGGCCGCGTACATCGGTGTTTCGGTCGACGGCCCGTACAAGGTCGACCACTACCGCTACTAAGACCAGTCGTTCGAACGGCGTAGCCCGGCTTCGGCCGCGCGGCGCCGTTCGTGTGTGAGCGAGTCGCCGGCGCTACCGCTCAGGGAACCCGCGCGGGCGGGCGGGGTGCACGCGGGGGGG
>JAZQRG010000419.1:0-4785 GCA_045629445.1 Mycetocola sp.
GTCGATGACCGAAGCGCACCACATCAACGAATGGGTCGCCCATCAAGGCTGCACCGATCTGGCGGATGGGATCCTGTTGTGTCCGTATCACCACACCCTGGTGCACACCCTCGGCTACCGGGTGGTGAGAATCCAGGGCGAGTACTACCTAATCCCACCACCAGGCATCGACGGTGAGCGGATTCCGATCCCGATGCCATCGAAGTCACCGTTGGAAAAGGAACGACTCCGCCTCGCCGGCATCCGCCGAGCCCAGGACGCCAGCGACGCCGCCACCCGCGCCAACCTTGCCGCAGCAGCCGAACGGGAGGCCAGTCCAGGCAGTGGAGGGCCGGGGGAGAACTCCGCCCACCTCGCAACCTCACGCACCGGGTAGACCAGATGAACCGGGGCGGGTGGGTGTCATCGTGGACCGCTGGGGTGGACCGGGCAAGGTGGACCGGGCAAGGTGGACCGGGCGAGGTCGACCGGGCGGCGTGGACCGGGCGGGGTGCGTGAGACGGTTAGGCAGGTTGCCAATATGGGCCACGAATCTCGCCGCTCCGAGGAAGCGGTGGTACCGGGGCCTCATGGCTGGTGCTCATGGCTGGCCCTCATGGCTGGCCCTCATGGCTGGTGCTAGACGCCGAGCCCTGATTCCTCTTCGTCGTCATCGTCGAGGGTCGGCTCGTCGTACTGCCGAATCGTTGCTGAGTCGGTTGTCGAGTTGTAGGTAATGACGGTGCCATCATCGAGTTCAACGACCGGCTTACGCTCAAGCCACGTCAGGGTCCAACGCCAACCGGTGGTGGTCACATCATCGGCACGGAGTTCATCCTCGACTGTTTTGACCGCCGCAACAATCACCTCGGGAAGTCCCGCAGGCGGTGTTTCGCCGATCGTCCAGCGCGTACCGAGTTGCACGTTGCTATCCGTTGACCGCGAGGTCGTAGGTCAGCCAGTCAGTGCGCTTGGCAACCTTGTCATAGAGGATCTGCGCTTCATCGTTATCGGGAGCCGTCACCCATCGCACGATGCCAGCACGCTGGCTCCGGGCAATGTCCGTGACACGCTCGATCAGAGCCGTGGCAATGCCCTTGCCACGAGCATCGGGCGCAACAAACAGATCATCGATGTAGATGCCTGTGCCACCCTCAAGCGGACGAGGGAAGGTACGGAAATGCGCGAGGCCGACAAGCGTGCCGTCCTCGTCCTCAGCGACAAGGGCAGAAACGCCGTGCTGGTTCTCGGAGATCCAGCTCCACACAAGAAGAGCCTTCTCATCGGGAACAGGGGTGCCGTAGAACTCGCCGTAGCTCGCAAACAGAGGCAACCAGTTGAAGAAGTCGCGGTCACGGACCGGACGGATTTCGAAAGCCATTGGGTGTCTCCTCTAACTGTGGTTCGACGTCGGGGCGTCGACCGGGGCGAACTCGACACCGGTGACTGTCAACTCGTCTGCCGGTGCGAAATTGAGTCTAAGAATACGTCCTACAGCCTTCAGGTCGCCTTCCGCCAGAGTCAACAGGCCGATTTGCGCATCTGTGCCGGTCACCGTCGCCTCGGTCAACGTCGCTTTCTGCGACGCCTTGGCATCGGTTTTCGACCGACGGATGCTGGTCAGCGCCTGCCCAGCGAGCACGAGAAGTTCCGGCTCACCTGCCGCCGCGAGTTCAGCCTCTGTCGGCCAGGTCGTGGAGTGCACAGAACCTTCGTTCCACCACGACCACGCCTCATCGACGGCAAACGGAATGAACGGGGCAAAGAGCCGAAGCAGAACGCTCAGCGCCTCACGCAGAGCCGCAACCGCGGACGCCTGGCCCGGGTGCTCCGCGTCATACGCGCGCTCCTTGACCAGTTCGAGGTAGTCGTCACAGAAGGTCCAGAAGAACGACTCAGCCGTCTCGAGAGCACGAGCATGGTCGTACGACTCGAACGCACTCGTCGCTTCAGCGACAACATTGCGGAGAGTTGCAAGCATGCTCAGGTCGAGAGCCTCGGTCACTGTAGCGTCAGCCGCGGCCTCGAAGCTCAGGATGAACTTCGACGCGTTGAGCACCTTGATCGCAAGTCGACGCCCGATCTTGATCTGGGTCGGATTCTGCGGATCGAAGCCCGCATCGGTGCCAAGCCGACTCGACGCAGCCCAGTAACGAACAGCATCCGAACCGTGCTTCTCGAGAATGTCAGCGGGCGTGACAACGTTGCCCTTCGACTTGGACATCTTCTTGCGGTCCGGGTCGAGGATCCAGCCAGAAAGAGCAGCGTGCTCCCACGGCTTCTCGCCATACTCGAGCACCGAACGGAGCATCGTCGAAAACAGCCAGGTACGGATGATGTCCTGACCCTGAGGACGCACCGAATACGGGAACACCAGGTTCCAGAGTTCGGGGTCACGCTCCCAGCCGCCAGCAAGCTGCGGTGTGAGCGACGAGGTCGCCCAGGTGTCCATCACATCGAGCTCACCGATGAAACCATTGGGAACGTTGCGCTGCGACTCCTCATAGCCGGGAGCGGCGTCACTCGACGGGTCAACGGGCAGCGACTCTTCCGATGCGACGATCGGGTTGTCGTAAACCGGGTTGCCGTCGGCGTCGAGCGGGTACCAGATCGGGATGGACACACCGAAGAAGCGCTGACGTGAGATGAGCCAGTCACCGGTCAGGCCACCAACCCAGTTCTCGTACCGCACACGCATAAAGTCAGGGTGCCACTCAAGTTCCTTACCGAGCTCGATGAGGCGGGCACGGAGCTCCTCGTCACGAGCACCGTCCTTGATGTACCACTGGCGCGTGGAGACGATCTCGAGGGGCTTGTCGCCCTTCTCGAAGAACTTCACCTGGTGAGTAATCGGCTTGGGGTCGCCGATGAGGTCACCGGACTCCTTGAGGAGCGCAACGACAGCCTGCTTCGCACTGAAGACCGTCTTGCCGGCCAGTTCGCGGTACGCGGCCTGTCCTTCTTCGCTCGTGATGACATCCGGTGCCTCACTGATGATCCGACCGTCGCGACCCATGATCGTGCGGTTCGGAAGGTCGAGTTCACGCCACCAGACCACGTCGGTGATGTCACCGAAAGTACAGATCATCGCGATACCGGCACCCTTGTCTGGCTGCGCCAGGTGGTGGGCGAGCACGGGCACGTCAACTCCGAACAACGGCGTCTTCACCGTCGTGCCGAAGTACTGCTGGTAACGCTCGTCATCGGGGTGCGCAACGAGAGCGACACAGGCCGGAAGCAGCTCAGGCCGCGTGGTTTCGATCTCGATGGTGCTGCCATCGGGCTTGGTGAAGGCAAGACGGTGGTAGGCCGCCGGCTGCTCCTTGTCTTCGAGCTCGGCCTGGGCAACAGCGGTGCGGAAGGTGACATCCCACAGCGTCGGTGCCATCGCCTGGTAAGCCTCGCCGCGCGCAACGTTGCGCACAAACGCGAGCTGGCTGGAACGGATCGAGTCGGCACCAATCGTGCGGTACGACTGGGTCCAGTCCACCGAAAGGCCGAGTGTGCGCCACAGCGCCTCGAACTGCTTCTCATCCTCGATCGTCAGCGTCTCGCAGAGCTCAATGAAGTTGCGTCGCGAGATCGGCTTCTGGTCAGCGGCCTTGGAACTCTTGTTGTCGCCACCCTCGAACGGCGGCACGAAGTCGGGGTCGTAGGGAAGTGTCGGGTCGCAACGCACGCCGTAGTAGTTCTGCACACGACGCTCGGTCGGCAGTCCGTTGTCGTCCCACCCCATCGGGTAGAAGACCTGCATGCCGCGCATGCGCTGGAACCTGGCAACGACGTCGGTGTGGGTGTAGCTGAACACGTGCCCGATGTGGAGAGAACCGGATGCCGTTGGTGGCGGTGTATCGATCGAATACACGCAGTCGCGACCACCGGCGAGAGCGGCGGATCGGTTAAAGCTGTAGGTCCCGTTTGACTCCCAAGCCGGACCCCATTTCGCTTCGAGGCCCTCGAGTGCGGGCTTGTCTGGAACGTGCGACGTCATGGGTAACTCCGGTTTCGATATGGGCGGCACCGTGTGTACGTGCCTGAGTGTCGGGATTTACCCATGGTAGCGGAGCCGGAGAAGCGTCAGCCGCGCTGGCAACCCCCTGACGCGACCGGTGCCGCCGCTTAAACTGACGCTGCGCTCAGGGAATCAGCGACGATTCGGGGACCACAGATGACCGGGACGGCCTCACGCGAACACGTTCCTGCGACGGGGAGTCGAGGAACGCAGCGTGCCGACATTCAGGGTCTTCGCGCGCTTGCCGTCGTGCTCGTCGTAATTTTCCACCTCTGGCCAACTGGTCTGCCCGGCGGGTACGTCGGCGTCGATGTGTTCTTCGTGATCTCCGGTTTCTTGATCACCGATCACCTGCTGCGCGAAGTGGACCGGACCGGAACCGTCTCGCTCCCGTCCTTCTGGGCACGCCGCGCGCGACGATTGTTGCCGGCCGCGCTCACCGTCCTCGTCGTCGTGACGGCAGCGATCTGGCTCGTTGCGCCCGCGGGGCTCACCGGTCGATTTCTCACCGAGGTAATGGCATCCGCTGGTTACGTGGAAAACCTCGTGCTCGCTGGGAGCTCGGTTGACTACCTCGCCGCCGAGAGCACCCCGTCCCCGGTGCAGCACTTCTGGTCGCTCGCCGTCGAGGAGCAGTTCTACCTGGTCTGGCCGCTTCTCATCGTGAGCTGCGTCGCCGTCGGCGCCCGCATCGCCCGCCGGCGAGCGGCAGGCACACCACGCCGAGCGATTGCTCTCGGCCTCGCCCTCATCGTCGCCGCCCCATTCACCTGGGCGGCGGGCTTCACCGCGGT
>JAZQRG010000420.1:0-13533 GCA_045629445.1 Mycetocola sp.
GGGGGCGCCCGGGTGGGCGCGCCCCGCGGCCGGGGGGGTGAAGTTCACCGCCGAGGTCTGCTCAGAGCAGCTTGCGTGCGAGCGCCCACGCGGTGAGTTCGTGGCGCGACGACAGCTGAAGCTTCCGCAGCACACTCGATACGTGTGTCTCCACGGTCTTCACCGAGATGAAGAGGGATGCCGCGACCTCCTTGTAGGAATAGCCCCTCGCGATCAGCCGCATCACCTCCTGCTCCCGGGCTGACAGCCGATCGAGCTCGTCTGATGCCTCCGCTGTTTCTCCCGACACAGCGCCGAAAGCATCGAGCACGAACCCGGCCAGCCGCGGTGAGAACACAGCATCTCCGTCGCGGACGCGACGCGCGGCATCCGACACGTCAGCACCCGATGCGCTCTTCGTGATGTACCCGCGTGCCCCTGCCCGGATCACCGTGACGACGTCGTCGGCCGCGTCGGACACGCTCAGCGCGAGGAACCGGGTGCCGGGCGCCTCGGGTGCCGCCCGGCGGATCACCTCAGCGCCGCCGCCACCCGCACCACCCGGGAGGTGCACATCGAGCAGAACGACCTGCGGCTGGGTCGCGACAACGAGGGTGACAGCGTCGTCGACGGTCGCTGCTTCGCCAAGCACGCGGATGCCGTCGGCCAGATCAGCGCGCAGCCCCGAGCGGAAGATCGAATGGTCGTCGACGATCACGACGGTGAGGCCGGTATCGCTGGAAGGCACCGCGTCGTTCGATCGCATCGCGTCGTTGGAGTCAGCTGTCGTCATGGTCCCCTCCGGGGGTCAGGGGTAGAAGGAGTCGGACCTCGGTGCCAGTGCCGCCGGGGCCAGGCGTGAGCTCAGCGGTTCCACCGATGCGTCGCATCCGTCCGAGGATCGATTCGCGCACCCCCATTCTGTCGGAGGGGATGTCATCGAGCTTCAGCCCTGGCCCCCGGTCGGTGATCGTGAGTTCGATGGCAGTGGGGGAGGACTCGAGGTAGACCGATACGGTGCCGCCCGCGTGACGCGCTGCGTTGAGCATCGCCTCGCGAGCCGCTCCGAGCAGCGCATCAGGTACGGATGGTGGGCTCTGCCCCGCGGCGACCACGTCGATGCGCGCGGCATATTCCTGTTCGATCACCGCGGCGATGCGGCGAAGCTCGTCGGCCAGCTCCGCGGACGCGCCGGGGGAGCCGGCGAACAGCCAGTCACGAAGCTCACGTTCCTGTGCCCGGGCAAGGCGGGACGCCTCGCTCGACGGATCCGCTTTCTGCTGGATGAGCGCGAGAGTCTGCAACACCGAGTCGTGCAGGTGGGCGGCTATCTCGGCCCTGTCGGATTCGCGGACCCGGGCGGCTCGCTCGTCGGCGAGGTCGCGGGTGAGGCGGAGCACCCAGGGTGCGACGACAATAGCGACGCCGACCAGTACGGCGATCGCCGCGACGAACACCGTCCAGACGTTCGGCTCCTCGCCCGTGACGAAGAAGAGGAGGATGCCGACGGCAACGAGCACGAGCGCTCCGAGCGCACGAACCAGCAGCGCTGACGACGACGACGAGCGCTGCCGGCGAAGGTCGTCGAACTGGCGCCAGGCCAGGCCGGCGCCGCCGATCACAACGATGGCGGGAATGACGAAGGAGAGAGGAACGTCAGCTCCGAGCCGTGACGCGACGAGAGCCGCAGCCGCAGCGAGCAGGGCGACGCCGAGCAGTATCTCGGTCACCGGTGCTGTGCGCGGCTCACCCTCCGTGGTCACGTCGTCGCTGGGCCGCGTCAGCACGCTCTTGAGCGGGTCCGCCGAATCGGACGCGACCGGAGTCGTCACCCACAGCCAGGCGTAGAGGAGGAGTCCCGCTCCTCCGCAGAGGCCGAGAATCACCGTGGCGGTGCGCACGAGCGACAGCGGGAGCCCGGTGTGCTCGGCAAAGCCCGCGCACACTCCGCCGATAAGCCGGACGCGCGGGCGGGTCATGAGTGCGGCGTCCATGGAGCAATCCAAGCACCCCGAGCGGTCCCATCGGCACAGAACCCGAAATCTCAGGGGACGATCGGGGTCATCCCCCATGGCAGCGACGGGAGGGCGAGGGCCAGACTCGAACCATGAACGAAGCACCTTCCACCCCGAGCGGCACAACCCCGCCGGACGCATCGACCCCTCCCGGCACGCCGGGCTCGGGCAACTTCTTCGACTGGATTCGAGGAACCGGCGTCATCCGAACCGACGATGCCTGGCTCGGTGGCGTCGCGGGTGGCATCGCCAGGCACACGCGACTTGACCCGATGATCATCCGCGGCATCTTCCTCGTTGTCGCGCTTCTCGGCGGCCCAGCGCTGCTGGTGTACGCGATCGGGTGGGCTCTTCTCCCCGACAGCTCCGGGCGCATCCACGCCGAACGGGCGATCAAGGGCGTCTTCGACCCCGCCGTGGTCGCGATCATCGTTTTGGTCGTCCTCTCCTTTATGCCGTTCATGCAGGGAATCTGGTGGCAGGGCGCCCCCGACATCTGGAACATGCCCGGCTGGCTCGAAAGCACCCTCAGCACCGGCTGGACGCTCGCGATTATCGCCGCCGTTATCTGGCTGATCGTCGCAGTCGCCCGCCGGTCGTCGACAGGTCCGACCGGAGGGCAAGGGGCAGGCCAAGCGCCACGATCCCATGCCGATTACTGGACCAGCCCGGCGTCAGCGTCCTTCTCGGGAACGGCCGCCCCCGCTGACATGCCGGCGGACAGGGCAGCCGACGCGCCCCAGCACACGGCACCGGACGCGACAGGCAGTGCGACAGCCACAGCGACGACGGATGCCGCAGCGGACGCTCCCGCACCCGCGTCGTTCGTTCCCTCCGGGGCGCCGGAGCCCGCTCCGACCGCGGCTGGAGGATCGCCCTGGTACGCCACTGCCGACGCGGCCCATGCCGGCGACGACGGCACGCGCGTGTACGGAGCGACGTGGACCCCGCCGAGGGGACCAAGCCCGGCCGAACGCGAAGCGCAGCGACGAGAGCGCGACGCAATCCGGGCGCAGCACCGCCGCGAGCACGAGGAGCGTTACCGGGCCCGCCAGCCCGGCGCCGCCTTCGTCTCGATCGCACTCGGCCTTGCCTTGATCGTCGGGGTACTCGGAACGATCGCCCTCGGCTACACGACGCTGTCGGACACCGCCGTTCTGATCGGTGTTGGTTCGGCACTCGGCGTGATCGCGCTCGCGACGATCATTTCAGGCATCCGTGGCCGGGAGAGCGGTGCCCTCGGTTTCTTCGCGATCGTCGCCATTCTCGTGCTGCTCTTCGTCGGCGTGTTCCCGCGCGGAACAGCGGTCTCCGTGGTCGGTAACACGACGTGGGATGTGACGGATGCCGCTCCGGGCACGTCGACAGGGTTCTCGATGGCGGCAGGGTCGCCCACCCTCGACCTTTCCGCCCTCGACGACCGCGGTGCCGAGGTCGGCGGAGTTGTCGAACTCTGGCTCGGCGCTGGGACGGTTCAGGTGGTTCTGCCCGAGGACGCCCCCGTCCTGCTCGAGGTCGCTGGTGGAGTCGCCGGTGTGAGTTACGTCGATGACGGCGGCCTGCACGAGCGTGGATCACCGCTCTACCGGGAGGTGCTCCGTTTCGGAAACACGTCCGACGACGACACGACGACGGTACGAATCTGGATCGGCGCCGGGAGCGTCGACGTGGTCAACATCTCAAGGAGTGCACGATGAGCGACAACGACATCACAACACCGATTCCGCCCGCGCCGGCCAGGCCGGGCAGCGAGCCAGACGCAACCGAGGCGCTCTTCCCGGGGATGTCGGGGGAGCCGACACCGGCTACCGCGCAGTGGAACGCGGTGCCTGAGCCTCTGCCGGCGCCGTCGCCGCGACGCCGCGCTCGGTTCGGAACCATTCTCTGGGGCGTGATCCTGCTGGTGTTTGCCGCCTTCATGGTGACGAATGCGCTGGTCCCGTTCGCCCTCGATGCGGGCACCTGGCTTATCGGGGCGCTCGTGGCAGCGGGGGTCGTGCTCGTGGTCGCAGGAATCGCGGCGGCCGTCCGAAGCACCGACTGACGGCATCCGTTCGAGTCGGAAACACGACAGAGGCGGTCCTTTTCGAGGGCCGCCTCTGTCGTGTTTGCGTGATGTGTGGCACCATAACCTGAACCTTTCACACTGAGAAAAGTTGAGCCGCTTCGGCTCAAGATTCACTGGAAAAAGTTGACACTCACCTGAGCTTCGGTAAACTTGAGTCATCGGCGCTCAACTATGAGTCGCCCTCACACACTTCGAATTGCGGGCCAGTTACCCGGCCAACATCGAATCAGACCGTTCGCGGTCTTATAAGGAGAAATAGACACATGGCACGTGCAGTAGGAATCGACCTCGGAACCACCAACTCTTGTGTGGCCGTTCTCGAAGGTGGCGAGCCCACCGTCATTGCGAACGCTGAAGGGCTCCGCACCACCCCATCGGTGGTTGCATACACGAAGGACGGCGAGGTCCTCGTCGGCGAGACCGCAAAGCGTCAGGCCGTTACCAACGTTGACCGCACCATCGCGTCGGTCAAGCGCCACATGGGAACCGACTGGACCTTTGCTGTCGATCAGAAGAAGTACACGCCCCAGGAGATCTCGGCGCGTATCCTCGCGAAGCTCAAGCGTGACGCTGAGCAGTACCTCGGTGACACGGTGACGGATGCCGTCATCACGGTTCCCGCATACTTCAACGACGCCGAGCGTCAGGCCACGAAGGAAGCAGGCGAGATCGCAGGACTCAACGTCCTCCGCATCATCAACGAGCCGACGGCTGCAGCGCTCGCTTACGGCCTCGACAAGGGCAAGGAAGACGAGCTCATCCTCGTCTTCGACCTCGGTGGAGGAACGTTCGACGTTTCCCTGCTCGAAGTGGGCAAGGATGACGACTTCTCGACCATCCAGGTTCGCGCGACCGCCGGTGACAACCGCCTCGGTGGAGACGACTGGGACCAGCGCATCGTTGAGTACCTCATCAAGCGTTTCAAGGAGACCACAGGCGTCGACGTCTCGAACGACAAGATCGCCAAGCAGCGTCTCAAGGAAGCTGCCGAGCAGGCCAAGAAGGAACTGTCGTCGAGCATGTCGACGTCCATCCAGCTGCCGTACCTCTCCCTCACGGAGAACGGTCCGGTCAACCTCGACGAGACCCTGACTCGCGCACAGTTCGAGCAGATGACCTCTGACCTTCTCGACCGCACCAAGAAGCCGTTCCAGGATGTCATCCGTGAAGCTGGCATCAAGGTCGGCGACATCGCCCACGTCGTGCTCGTCGGTGGATCCACCCGTATGCCCGCCGTCTCGGCACTGGTGAAGGAAGAGACCGGACAGGACCCCAACAAGGGCGTCAACCCTGATGAGGTCGTCGCCGTCGGCGCCGCACTTCAGGCTGGCGTGCTGAAGGGCGAGCGCAAGGACGTTCTGCTCATCGACGTCACCCCGCTGTCTCTCGGTATCGAGACCAAGGGTGGAATCATGACCAAGCTCATCGAGCGCAACACGGCCATCCCCACCAAGCGGAGCGAAACCTTCACAACGGCGGATGACAACCAGCCGTCCGTCGCCATTCAGGTGTTCCAGGGTGAGCGTGAGTTCACTCGCGACAACAAGAACCTCGGAACCTTCGAGCTGACCGGTATCGCTCCGGCTCCGCGCGGAGTCCCGCAGGTCGAGGTCACCTTCGACATCGACGCCAACGGCATCGTGCACGTGTCCGCCAAGGACAAGGGCACGGGCAAGGAGCAGTCGATGACGATCACGGGTGGCTCGTCACTCGCGAAGGAAGACATCGAGCGCATGGTCCGCGAGGCTGAAGAGCACGCCGCGGAGGACAAGGCCCGCCGTGAGTCGGCCGAGACCCGCAACACCGCGGAACAGCTCGCCTGGTCGATCGAGAAGCTCATCAAGGAAAACGATGACAAGCTGCCTGAGGATGTCAAGAGCGAGGTTCAGGGCGACGTTGACGCGTTGAAGTCCGCCCTCGCCGGCGACGACGACGCAGCCGTGAAGACCGCCTTCGATAAGCTCAACGAAAGCCAGACCAAGCTTGGCGAGGCCATCTATGCCCAGTCGCAGCAGGCTGACGCCGCTGCGGGTGCTGCCGGAACCGAGCAGCCGGCTGACAGCGCATCCGACGAGGATGTTGTTGACGCCGAAGTTGTAGACGACGAGGAAAGCGACAAGAAGTAACAATGACTGACACGAACCCGACTCCAGAAGACGGTGACGAGGTTCAGCCAGTGAACGCAGGGTCGGAAGCAACAGCTTCCGACCCTGCGTCGCAGGTGGAACCTGAGGCGCCCGAAGCCGACGAGAACGAGCTGACCGTCCAGGACATCCTCGACGCCATGCAGAACGGTGGCGCTGACAACGACGCCGCGCGTGTTGCCGACGCCGATCCTGAGCACGAGCACCTCGTCGACCTCAAGCGGCTGAGCGCCGAGTACGCGAACTACCGCAAGCGCACAGAGGCGAACCGTGAGGCCGACCGCGAGCGCCTGACCGGTGACGTCGTTAAATCACTGCTCCCCGTGCTTGACGACCTGGACCGCGCTGAGAAGCACGGCGACCTCGAGGGCGACACCCCGTTCTCGGCGATTGCCGCGAAGCTCCGGACCAGCGTCAGCAAACTCGGACTCGCTCCGTTCGGTGCCAAGGGCGAGCCGTTCGACCACAACATCCACGAGGCGATCTTCCAGCAGCCGAGCCCTGATGTCGACACCGCGACCATTCTCGACGTCGTCGAGACCGGTTACACCGTCGGCTCGACACTGCTGCGCGCGGCGAAGGTCGTCGTCGCCGTTCCCGCCGAGTAGGCACGATGGCAAGTCAGGACTGGTTCGACAAGGACTTCTACAAGGTTCTCGGAGTGAAGAAGGATGTCACGCCGGCCGAACTGAAGAAGACCTACCGCAAGCTTGCGCGGAAATACCATCCGGACTCGAACGCGGGCGACCCGAAGGCTGAAGCGAAGTTCAAGGAGCTCAGCGAGGCATACTCGGTTCTCAACGACCCTGAACAGCGCAAGGAATACGACGCCGTCCGTGCGATGGGATCCGGCGCTCGATTCACCGCCCCAGGCGGCGGAGGGCAGAGCGGCGGCTTCGACGATGTCTTCGGCGGCATGTTCGGTGGTGGTGCTCGCGGGACGAGCACGAGCTACCAGCAGGCTGATTTCGAAGACATCCTCGGTGGCGTGTTCGGCAGGGGTGGCTTCGGCCAGCCCAGCGGCGGCTATCGCGGATTCGGTGGTCCGACACCCGGACGTGACGTCACGGCATCCACCACGATCGATTTCCTCACGGCGGTCAAGGGTGACACCATCACCCTTCAGACCGCCGAGGGGCGAACGATCAAGGTCAAGATTCCGGCTGGCGTCGCTGACGGGCAGAAGATCAAACTTCGCGGAAAGGGCCACCCGTCTCCCGACGGCGGCCCCGCAGGCGACCTCGTGCTCTCGGTCACGGTGCGGAAGCACCCGGTGTTCGAGCGCGACGGGCTGAACCTGCGCGTCAATGTTCCCGTCACCTTTGTTGAGGCGACGCTCGGCGCCACGATCGAGGTTCCGACGCTCGGCGGTGACCCGGTGCGACTCCGTGTTGCTCCCGGGACACCGTCCGGGCGGGTGCTTCGGGTCAAGGGCAGGGGAGTCACGACATCGAAGGGCACTGGCGATCTACTCGCCGTCGTCCAGGTTGCTGTTCCCAGCCATCTCAGCTCCGAAGCGCGGGAGGCGCATGAACGTTTTCACGCGGTCGAGCCCAAAGAAAACCCGCGTGACGACCTGATCGCCCGCGCGAGGGGATAACAGTGGACGAGAATTCGCCGATCTTTGCGATCGCGATAGCGGCTGAGCTGGCCGGACTGCACCCGCAGACACTGCGGCAGTACGACCGGCTCGGCCTCGTCTCGCCTACCCGAACGGCGGGCAAGTCCCGTCGGTACTCCATGCGAGACGTTGTGCAATTGCGCGAGGTGGCACGGCTCAGTGCCGAAGGGGTCAGCCTTGAAGGCATTGGCCGCATCCTCGCCCTTGAAAATGAAGTCTCGTCGCTCACGGCCCGCGTTCGTGAACTCGAGCACGCTCTCGCAGACGAGATGCTCAAGTCGCCCGGTCGACGGGTGTTTGCCGCCGGGTCCCAGGGCGATGTTGTACCGCTCAAGAGCGGGACGCGCGCGCAACGGCGCACCGAGCTTGTCGTGTGGCGGCCGTTCCAGCGTTAGCAATTCTGGTCCCTACCGGCTGAACACCCCGCGGTCTATGCTGGCTCGCATGAGCGAGCAGAAGCCGCCGTCAGGCAAGAAGAGCAAACCACGCGCCACCTCCCCGACGCCCGCTTCGAGCGAGCCGCCGGTCGCAGCGACTCCGCCTCCTGCGGCACCTGAGGCAGCGCCTCCAGGTGGTGCGCCGACACCCGGTCCCGATGCGGCGGGTCATACGATGGGTCAGCAGCCCCCGGTTCACGGCGCAGGCGCCGCATCCGCGCAGCAGCCCGCCAGCGTGCCGCCGAACGCACCCGGTCAGTCGGCTGGTCAACCGCAGCAGGGCGGTCATCCGCAGCAGGGTCCACCGCAGCCGCAGCAGGGCGGCTACCCGCCCCAGGCTCAGCAGGGTGGATACCCGCCCCAGGCTCAGCAGGGTGGATACCCGCCCCAGGCCCAGCACGGCGGATACCCGCCCCAGGCCCAGCACGGCGGCTACCCACCTCAGCCACACCAGGGCGGATATCCACCCCAGCAGGGCAGCCAGCAATATCCTCCCGGCTATCCGCCACAACCCGGTTACCCTCCGCGCCCCGGCGGTCCGCAGCCGCCTCGTAACTACGTTCCCCGCGCCCCTGCCGCCCCGCCACGGCCGCCTCTCTCTCCTCGCCAGCGCCGCGGGGCCATGCTCGCCGGAGCGGTGAGCTTCACGCTCATGAGCCTGGGCTTCTCCCTCATCGCGATCCCACTCGTCGTTGGTCTGCTCGGCGCCTTCATCGGCACCATCGCCTCCTGGGCGGCGGAAAATGACTCCGATGACTTCTCCGTCAACGGAGGACCTCGACCCCAGGACATCGACAGTTTCATTTCGGATGCCTGGTCGACGTTCCTGCCCTGGCTGATCGGCGCGCTCATCCTTGGCATCATCATCTGGATTCTCGGCTATTTCTGCAGCCTCTGGATCCTTCGTAGCCACGGCGTCCACCGGCCGGTTGCGGTGACCTGGAGCGGGCTCGGTATCGCCATCGTCGGTAACTTCTTCCTCAGTGCGCTGAGTTCGCCGGTGACCGGACTCTTCAATGTGTGGGACGGCGACCAGGGTGGCCCTGGCGACGGCCGGAACTTCGGCGGCCCAGACCAGATGCAGTGGCTCGATAACATCAATCTCGCCCCGACAGCACTCGGGCTCGCTTTGCTCTTCCTCCTGATCAGTGTCGTCGTCAACGCCGCGATCGGACTGCTCAGCTGGTGGTGGATGGCTCATGCCTTCCGCGACCCGACACCGTCCGGTCGCGAACAGGGCGACGCTGCACACCAGAACCGCCCTCCGGCTGCAACAGCCAGCTCATAACGGTGCGGCTCGCTCGCCCCTCGGTTCGGCGCGGGCGAACCGCAGCGTTACCCTGAACAGGTGACAGACTTCGCATTCGACAAGCTCAGGCGCTGGCCGGATATCGAAGCCGACAACCTCTTCGCCGTCGACGCGAGTGACAGGCTTCTTCTCGATGTCGCCGCCGATTCGCTCGCAGCTGCAGGTCCCGGCGAGGCCGTGATCATCGGCGACAGGTACGGCGCGCTGACGCTCGCGGCCGCGCACTCCGGAGCCACAGGCATCCGTACGCATCAGGACGAGCTCTCCGGCGAACGAGCGCTCGACGCGAACGCCGCCGCACTGTCGATGACGGATGCCGTTGATCACCGACCGCTCGACGCGGCGCTCGTTCGCGGCGCCCGAGTCGTGCTGCTGCAATTGCCGCGCTCGCTCGACGCGCTCGCGGAGATTGCCGAGCTGATCGCTCGACACGCTGAATCCGACGTCCGTGTGTTCGCTGGCGGGCGGATCAAGCACATGACGCGAGCGATGAACGAGGTGCTCGGGCAGTATTTCGGAACGGTGACCGCGTCGCTCGCGCAGCAGAAGTCCCGAGTGCTGATCGCAAGCGATCCGCGTCCGCCCGAGGGCGCCCCCGCGTGGCCGGCGCGCGAGTTCCACTCCGACCTTGGGCTTGAGGTTGTTGCACACGGTGCCGCCTTCGCCGGAACGAAAGTGGATATCGGCACCCGGTTCCTGCTTGAGTTCCTCGACGCGGTACCCGACGTGGCCGACGCGATCGACCTCGGCTGTGGCACCGGCATCCTCGCGACAGCACTTGCGCGTGCCCGGCCGGCGATTCACGTCACCGCGACCGATCAATCGGCGGCGGCCGTGGCATCCGCTCGTGAAACCGCACTCGCCAACGGGGTCGCTGACCGCGTCACCGTCGTGCGTGACGACGGCCTGTCTGCCCAGCCGGACGCGTCATCGTCGCTGATCCTGCTCAATCCGCCCTTCCACGTCGGCGCGACCGTGCACACCGGGATCGCCCAGAAGTTGTTTGCGGATGCCGCGCGCGTGTTGAAGCCGGGTGGCGAACTTGTCGCGGTGTGGAATTCTCACCTCGGCTATCGATCAGCACTCGAGCGCACCATCGGTCCGACGCGGCAGCTCGGGCGCAACGCAAAGTTCACCGTCACGGCATCGACGAAGGCGAGCGCCGATCAGCGGCGCGCGAGCACGTAGGTGTCGAGAAGGTAGTCCGCGATCGCCATCGACGACGTCGCCGCCGGTGACGGGGCATTGCGCAGAACAGTGACGGCTCCGACCTGGTCAACGGCGAAATCGTCGAGCAACGCACCGCTGGAATCCCAGGCCTGCGCGCGCACACCCGCCGCCGTTTTCTTCGTCAGGTCGCTCATCTCCAGTTCGGGGACGAATCGCCTCGCCTCCGCGAAGTAGAGCGGCTTGAGAACGGATGCCGCCACCTCCTTCACGCCCATCCGCCAGTGCTGGCGGGCGAGGGTGGCCGCACCTGGCCAGGTGAGTGACGCCCACGTGTCACGCACCGAGATCCGACCCCAGCTGTAACCCTCGCGGGCGAGCGCGGGTACGGCGTTCGGGCCGACGTGAACGTCGTCGTACACGCCTCGGGTAAAGTGCACGCCGAGAAACGGGAACCGTGGATCAGGCACCGGGTAGATCATTCCTCGGACGAGGTGCTGCCTGGCCGGATCGAGCTCCCAGTATTCGCCCCGGAACGGGAGGATCTTTGGCGACGGCGACGCGCCAACGAACCGGGCGACGGCATCCGACTGCAATCCGGCACAAACGATGAGCCGGTCGACCTGCAGGTCGATTGTCTGCGTGATGACCCGCACACCTCCCTGTTCCTGCCGGACGTCAATGACCTCAGAACCGAGGAGGATGCGTCCACCGAGCCGGCGCACGTCGTCCGCCATTGCCTCGGTGATCGCTGCGTAATCGACGGCCGCTGTGTGCGGTGAGTGCAGCGCTGCAACGCCCGCGGCGTGCGGCTCGATCTCTCGGAGTTCGTCACCGCCGACCGAGCGAAGGTCGGGAACGCCGTTGCTGCGCGACCGCTCCTCAATCGCGGCGAGAGCGGGTCGTTCGGCATCCGTCACAGCAACGACGAGTTTTCCCACCTCCCGATACGGGAGGTTCTTCTCCACGCAGAACTCGCGGGTGAGGTCGCGGCCGCGTGCGCACAGCTCTGCCTTGAGAGAACCAGGAGCGTAATAGAGGCCCGCGTGCACGACACCGGAGTTGCGGCCGGTCTGATGCAGAGCGAGGCGGCGTTCCTTCTCGAGCACGACAATCTCGCCGACGCCGCGCAGGGCGAGAGCGCGGGCGACCGCTATGCCGACGATGCCGCCACCGATCACCGCAATGCGTTCGGTCATCAGTGCCCTTCGCGGATGCCAAGCTGAGTTTTCCTCAGTATGTTCAGCTTAGAGTGCACTGGCGTGGGGGATCAGACCCTCGTCCGGGGGCTGTGTCCCGGGTAACTGCGCCGTCGAGTGTCGGACGCGGGAGGACATGAGCGAGGGGAGGCGTTGTGTCAGAGCAGCGAGTCGTACGTGCCGAAATAGTCGAAATCTACGGGGGGTGGATTCGCCTCCCAGTCGTCGACATCCGACTCCAGCTTTTGAATCGTCTCGAACCTCACGCCGACGTGCGGTGTGATCATCACGTTGATGGTCGACCGTCCCACTGTTTCCAACTCAACGAATCCGGCACCTTGCCTGGCTGCATCAACGATCTCGTCGCGCAGTCGCCCGACATCCGTACCGGGCTTCAAGACGAACATCTGCCCGTCGACGCGAACCGTATGAATATCCATGTGGCACCGTTTCCCAGCGCGAATCGGGTCACGCTCCATTCCGAACGCTACGCTCGTCCGCGTTTCTCCACTGCGAAACCACGAACACTCACAGCCCGCAATCAGCGCCGAAGCGGCATTGCCCGATCGGCAAGGTTGTAACGTGAGCGGATGCCTCGCCGCTTCACGCCCGTCGAAGAGCTCATCGATGCTCGCGCACACGCTCTGCTCGACGGCGCGCCCGCTGACGGCATCCGTTCGAAGCTCATCGAGTTCCTCGTGTTCGGCGCAAAGCAGGCCTGGGCGTGCGTGTTCGGTGCCGCCCTCCTCGCGGTGATACTCGCCGCCAGGCTCTGGTACGCGGAGGATGCGGCACTCGCCCGGAACGATGCCCTGACCCTCGCCGCCGTCGCAATTCAGATCATCATGGTGGCGGGAAAACTGGAGACGTTGCGCGAGTTGCGGGTGATCATCCTGTTCCACGTGGTCGGCACCGTGATGGAGCTGTTCAAGACGGACGTTGGCTCATGGATGTACGAGGCGGACGGCATCCTTCGAATTGGAAGCGTTCCGCTGTTCAGCGGGTTCATGTATGCCGCGGTCGGCTCGTACCTGGTGCGGGTCTACCGGCTCTTCGACCTGCGCTTCACCCGATACCCGAAGCTCTGGGTCACCGCGATCCTTGCCACAGCGATCTACGTGAACTTCTTCTCCCACCACTTCGTCTGGGATTTCCGCTGGGTCCTGCTCGCGGCCGTGATCGCCATATATGCCCGAACGGTGATGCACTTCCGGGTCTTCCGTAAGACGTACCGGATGCCGGTTGTCGTTGGGTTCACGCTCGTTGCGTTCTTCATCTGGCTGGCCGAGAATCTCTCGACCTGGGGCGGCGCCTGGTACTACCCCGACCAGGTCGACGGCTGGCAGCTCGTGTCCGCATCGAAGCTCGTGTCGTGGTTCCTGCTGATGATCATCTCAGTGGTGCTCGTCACCTGGGTGTATCCGCCGCGTGAACCTGATGAGGCGGCCGCCGAACCGAAGGAGTCGGGGCGGGAAGCTGTCTCCGACGGTGTCTAGCCCCTTCTGAGCGGGCTTAGGCTCGAACGCATGGGTATTCGTGTCGAGGATTCGGCTATTCGGGCCGCGCTGAGCCCCGAACTGCGCCAGCGCCGCGC
>JAZQRG010000421.1:0-7070 GCA_045629445.1 Mycetocola sp.
TCGTGGCCGGTGTAGAACTCGACGCGCTTCAGTTCGTCGAAGTCGGCACCTGCCGCCTCCATGAAGCGGATCGCCTTGTCGATGTCACGAGCGAGCTGCTCGTAACGGTGGTTGGCGGGGTTGGATGCGAATCCTTTGTTCCAGCTGTGCACCTCACGGAGGTCAGCGAACCCACCCTGGGTGAACGCGCGGATCAGGTTGAGCGTCGACGCGGCCGTGTGGTACCCCTCGACCAGACGAGCCGGGTCCGCCCGACGGGACTCGGGGGTGAAGTCGTAACCGTTGACGATGTCGCCGCGGTATGCCGGAAGCGTCACGTCTCCGCGGGTCTCGGTGTCGCTCGAGCGTGGCTTCGCAAACTGGCCGGCCATCCGGCCCATCTTGATCACCGGCATGGAGGCGCCGTATGTCAGAACAACCGCCATTTGCAGGATGGTCTTGACGCGGTTACGGATCTGGTCGGCTGTCGCACCGGCGAATGTTTCGGCACAGTCCCCTCCCTGAAGGAGGAAGGCGTCACCGGATGCCGCGCGCGCGAGCCTCTCGCGCAGGATGTCGACCTCACCGGCAAACACCAGCGGGGGGAACGACGCGATTTGCGCTGACGCACGCGCGACGGCATCCGCGTCGGGCCACGACGGCTGTTGCTTAATCGGGAGCTCGCGCCAATAGTCCAAACCGGCAATCACAGAGTCATCTGCCAATACCACCGGATCGATTGGATCTACCACGGAACATCCTGTTCTGAAAGTGAGGAAACGCCCGTATCGAAAGCGAACGGGCCACGTTCCAGACTAGCGCGATTCGACTGCTGCCTTCTCCTTGACGCTCGTGGCATAGACGTCGACGTATTCCTGCAGGCTGAGGCGCTGAAGCTCGTACATCAGCTCGTCCGTGATGGACCGAAGGATGAACCTGTCGCCCTCCATACCCTCAAATCGGCTGAAGTCGAGCGGCTTTCCGATGATGATTCCGATGCGGCGAATGCGCGGAAGCGTTGTGCCGATGGGCATCATCTTCTCGGTATCGATCATGGCGACGGGGATGATCGGAACGCCGGCCTCGAGCACCATCCGAGCGACGCCGGTGCGGCCGCGGTACATCTTGCCGTCCGGGCTCCTGGTGCCTTCCGGATAAATGCCGAGCAGGTCACCGCCGCCGAGGATCCGGAGGCCGGTATTGAGGGATGCCTCTGACGCTTTTCCGCCTGACCGGTCGATGGGCAGCTGCCCCGTTGCCGTCATGAACATGCGAGTGGCCCAGCCCTTGAGCCCTTTGCCGGTGAAGTACTCGCTTTTCGCGAGGAAGGAGATGCGCCGATCGAGATAGAGCGGGAGGAAGACAGAGTCGATCACGGAGAGGTGGTTCGACGCGAGAATGGCGCCACCGGTCTTGGGAATGTTTTCGTGACCGATCACCCACGGGCGAAAGACGGACTTGAGCAGCGGCCCCGCCACCAGGTGTTTCATGAACCAGTAGAACATCGTCGTCCCAGTATGCTCTACAGCTTCGCCGCTTCGGCGGTACGCCGTGCGGCGACCCGTGCGAGGTCGGCTGCGCCGACAACGCCAGCGTTGTTGACAAGCTCTGCGATTCGGAACTCGGGCTCGGGGTGGTATCCCCTCGCCGGGAGGTGCTCGAGGTAGGCGGTGCGGATCGGCTCGAGGAGCAACTCCCCGGCCTGGGCGACGCCTCCACCGATGACGAACAACTGGGGATCGAGCACGGCTCCGAGGCTCGCGCATCCCTGCCCGAGCCCGTGACCGAGCTGGCGGAGCGCGGCAAGGGCACCGCCGTCACCGGCGATGAGGAGATCGGAGACATCGTGCCCGGTCAGAACCCCGACCTCTGCCCTGCGGTCGGCAAGCGCCTGCCCGATGCCGCCGGCATCGGCGAACTCATTGGCGAAACGCAGGAGCGCGCGCCCGGAACCGTACTGTTCGAGGCATCCGTGCTGGCCACAGCCACAGGGATAACCATCGGGAATGAGCCGCATGTGGCCAAGTTCTGCACCGGCACCGAAGCCGCCCCGGAAGAGCCGGTCTTCCGTGACGATCGCGCCTCCGACGCCGGTTCCGATGGTCAGCATGACCATGTCGCTCACCAGCCGACCAGCGCCGAACCGGAACTCGGCCCAGCCCGCAGCGTTCGCGTCGTTGTCGATGACGACGGGGAGGTCGAGTCGCGCCATCAACCGTGCCTGGAACGGCTCGTTGCGCCAGCTGATATTCGGTGCGTAGTAGACGGTGGACTGCGCGGCGTCAATGAACCCGGCCGCTGCGACGCCGACACCGTCGATCAACTGGCCAGCCGCGAGTTCTGTGACCATCGCCACAACGGCGTCCTCGATGAGCGCGGACGTCGACGGGGTCGGAACCCGGGTTTCGCGAACGATCCTGCCCTCGTCGTCGACGAGCGCGCCGGCGATCTTGGTTCCACCGATGTCGATGCCGATTGCGTGCACGCGGAATCCTCCAGTTGCGATGGGTGCGAGACCTGCCGAAAGCGACAAGGACGGACGGCGCCAGTACCGCTCAGTTTAGTGATCCGGTGCAACGACCGCCATCTGACGGGTGCCAGGAGCCTCTTGCCCTCTAGAGTAGACGTACCCTGCCCCTCCAGGTACCGAAGGAGATACCTTGAAACAGTTCGACGTACCAGCAGTTGTCGCGGCTGACCCGACCGCGAACACCACCGATCTGCTGATCGAGCGCGTCAAGCTCACACCAAAAGCCCCGCTTTTCGCTCTTCCAGCCAACGGAGGCTGGACGGATGTCAGCGCCGAAGAGTTCCTTGCCCAGGTGATCGCCCTCGCCAAGGGTTTCACCGCGGCCGGGATCGAGCCAGGCGACAAGATCGGGCTGATGTGCAAGACCAGCTACGAGTGGACCCTGATCGACTTTGCCACCTGGTTCACCGGTGCAATTCTCGTTCCTATTTACGAGACCAGCTCACCGAGTCAGGTCCAGTGGAACATGGAGGACTCCGGCGCCACCGCTGTCATCCTCGAAACCGCCGATCACTTCGCCCGCTTCGACGAGGTCCACGCAGATCTGCCCCTCGTTCGCAACGTCTGGCAGATCGCCCTCGGCGATCTCGGCAAGCTTGCCGCATCCGGAACAGACGTACCTGACGCCGAAATCGAACGCCGCCGTTCGCTTGCCGTCGGCTCCGACATGGCGACGCTCATCTACACCTCCGGGTCGACGGGTCGACCGAAAGGCTGCGTCATCACCCACTCGAACTTCGTCGAGCTGTCCCGCAACTCCGCGGTCGCGTTGCACGAAGTAGTCGAAGGCAAAAACGGCTCGTCGACGCTCCTCTTCATCACGCTCGCGCACATCTTCGCCCGCTTCATCTCCGTGCTCAATGTGCACGCGGGCGTGAAGACCGGCCACCAGCCGGACACGAAGCAACTGCTGCCATCCCTCGGTTCGTTCAAGCCGACCTATCTCCTCGCCGTACCGCGTGTGTTCGAGAAGGTTTACAACTCGGCTGAGCAGAAAGCCGAGGCCGGAGGCAAGGGCAAGATCTTCCGTGCCGCTGCCGACGTCGCCGTCGAGTACTCGAAGGCACGCCAGGCGGGAAGCGTTCCGTTCGCGCTCAAGGCCAAGTTCATGCTGTACGACAAGCTGGTCTACAACAAGCTGCGCACAGCGATGGGCGGCAACGTCGAATACGCCGTCTCCGGCTCAGCACCGCTTGGGTCACGACTCGGCCACTTCTTCCACAGCCTGGGTATCGAGATCCTCGAAGGCTACGGTCTCACCGAGACGACAGCTCCCGCGACCGTCGGCCGCCCTGGCAAGACGCCCATCGGCACCGTTGGTCCCCCGATGCCTGGCGTATCCATCCGAACCCTCGACGACGGCGAAATCGAGGTGAAGGGGCTCAACGTCTTCAAGCAGTACTGGAAGAACCCGGAGGCAACGGCCCAAGCGTTCAACGACGGCTGGTTCCGCACGGGCGATCTCGGTGCGTTCGATGACGATGGCAACCTCACCATCACCGGACGTAAGAAAGAGATCATCGTCACGGCCGCTGGCAAGAACGTCGCTCCGGCCGCGCTCGAGGATCCGATCCGGTCGAACGCTGTCGTCGGACAGGTCGTCGTCGTCGGCGACCAGCGGCCGTTCATCTCGGCGCTCATCACCCTCGACAGTGAGATGATCGGCACCTGGCTCGGAAACAACGGCCAGGACGCGTCGCTTTCGCTCGTTCATGCCGCCGAGAACCCGGCTGTCCTGGCCGAGATCCAGCGTGCGATCGACGTCGCGAACACCCGGGTGTCTCGCGCCGAGTCCATTCGCAAGTTCGTCGTCCTCAGCACGGAGTTCACCGAGGCGAGCGGCCACCTGACGCCCAAGCTCAGCATCAAGCGGCAGGTGATCCTCAACGACTTCGCGACCGTCATCGACGGACTGTACGCGGACGCTCCTACCCAGGGCATGTCACTCAAGTAGAACAGGTCACACACAAAACACCCGTTCCGGTTTTCCGGAACGGGTGTTGTGTGTGTGCGATGACGACGCGACTGCGAGGGTACGACCGGTCAGAACCAGCTGCTCTCCCGTACTTCCTTCATCGCCGCCCGACGGTGTTCCTTGCCCAGCCGGTCAAGGTAGAGCATCCCATTGAGGTGGTCGGTCTCGTGCTGGAGCGCCTGGGCGAGAACTCCCGTTCCCGAAACCTCGACGGGGTTGCCGTCAAGGTCGATTCCCGTGACGCGAGCGAACGGATACCGCGGGGTTGGGTACCAGAGGCCGGGTACCGACAAGCACCCCTCGTCGACAAGTTCCACTTCGCCCCGGGTTTCAGCGAGGACGGGGTTGATGACGTAACCGATGTCTCCGTCGATGTTGTAACTGAACGCCCGAAGGTTGACCCCGATCTGACTCGCAGCGACTCCGGCGCGGCCCGGCGGTCGCACACTGTCGAGGAGATCGTCGATGAGGCTGCGCACCCGGTCGTCGATCACATCGATCGGTTCGGACGGGGTCTTGAGCACAGGGTCTCCGAAAAGTCGGATTTGTCGTTCGGTCACTGGGGCCTTTCACTCGATACAGGGTGCGAAACGGTGGGACGGGAGGTCGGCATGCCCTCAACGACGAGAGCCGCGAGCGTGCGAGCGGCGTGCCGCGTCACCGGCTTGAGGTCCTTGAAGGAAATAGCGGAACCCGCCGCGAGCTGTGGGTCGTACGGTATCCGGACGATCTCGCGCACTCGCGACGTGAAGTGGCGCTCGATTTCGCCGAGGTTCACCATGTGTGATCCCTGCGTCGCGGTGTTGAGGGCGACGACCGCATTCGACACGAGGTGCTGGTATCCATTGTTCTCGAGCCAGCTCAGGGTTTCAGACGCGAGGCGCGCTTCGTCGACGCTCGATCCCGAGACGACGACGATGGCATCCGCTCGGCGAAGCGTCGCAGACATCACGGAGTGCACAATACCGGTGCCACAGTCGGTCAGCACGAGTGAGTAGTACTGGGAAGCGAGATCGGCGACGACGTCGTAGTCAGCGGCGCTGAACGCTTCGGACAGGTGCGGGTCGGTGTCAGAGGCGAGCACATCGAGTCGCGTCTCGTCACGCGCGACCATGGTGGAGAACTCGGTGTACCCGCGAATCGACTCGGCATCGCGTACGACATCACGAACGGTGCGGTCGGTGTGTTTACCGATGCGTTCAGCGAGCGTGCCACGGTCAGGGTTCGCATCGATGGCGATCGTGCGATCGTCGCGGGCGTCAGCGAGGGCCATACCGAGTAGCGCGGTGACTGTCGTCTTGCCGACACCACCCTTTCGCGTAAGGACGGGAACGAATCGAGCGTCTCCCGCGAACTGCTTGCGGATACGGTCGTCGAGGTCCTTGCGCGCCGACGCCTTGGCGGAGTCACCGAGGTGAACGCGCTGGCCGGTGGCGTCGAAAACGAGCTTGCGCCAGAAACCCTCGGGCGAGATCCGCGATGCTCGGGAATCGAGCAGCCGTTCACTCGTCAGAAGCTCTGCCGATTCGGGACCGCCGGCCTTGTGCCGCCGAGCGCGCACGCTGGCGGGAGCAGGCGCGGGATCTGCGGGAGCCGTGACCACTGTCGCGACCACCTCGACGGACCGGGTGGATGACACAGCGCCAGTCGCGAGCGAGTCCGGCTGGACGGCGACATCGTCAATGGCGACAGCCTGCTCGTCTTCGGGGATGTCGTGGATCGGCGCAGCGGGCAACTGCACGGATACCGTTGCGACGGGCGACACCGCATCGATCGTTGAGATCGATGCGGTGTCAATGTCTGCGGTCGAGAGCGCCGGTTCGGCGACTGTCTCCGCGCGGGAATCGTCGCCTGGGTGAGGAGCGTTCCCTCCAGGAGCTTTGGTGGGTGCCATGAGAGCAACCCCCTTCGTTCGGGTTCAGCCCCCTAGTTTAGGTGTGAGCGGGCTTTCCGTGCAGACTCCCCCTGTGCCAGCCGTCAGGACGACGGCTTGATCACGACGAGAAGGTCGCCCGCTTCCACTTGCTGCGTCGGAAGAATCGCGATCCGTTCGACGGTCCCGCCGACGGCCGCGGTGATCGCCGCCTCCATCTTCATGGCCTCAATCGATGCGACGGCCTGTCCGGCCTCGACCACGTCTCCCTCGGCCACCTTCACCGTGACAACACCGGAGAATGGCGCAGCCACCTGCCCTGGCTTGGAGGTGTCAGCCTTCTCGACCGGCTTCGACTCGACCTTGATGCTCGTGTCACGAACGAAGACCGGGCGGAGCTGCCCGTTGAGGGTTGTCATCACCGTGCGCATGCCCTTGTCGTCGGCGTCGCCGATCGCCTCCAGCCCCACATAGAGGCTCACGCCCTTCTCGATCTCAACGATGTGCTCCTCGCCCTGATGCAGGCCGTAGAGGTAATCGACGGTGTCGACGACGGAGAGGTCGCCGAACTGCTCGCGCACCTCGGCGAACTGGGCGGCCGGGGCGGGGAAGAGCAGGCGGTTCAAGGCTTCCTTTCGCTCGGCTGGCGTGCCCGAGAGCGCCTCGGTTTGCTGCTCCGTGAGCTCGGTGACGCCCACCTTGACGGTGCGCCC
>JAZQRG010000422.1:0-5115 GCA_045629445.1 Mycetocola sp.
GCCGAGGCGTTCACCGCAGAGAATCCCGACATCACAATCGACGTCCAGACCCGACCACAGGGTGCCGACGGCGACAACCTCATCAAGACCCGCCTCGCGACTGGGGAGATGAGCGACGTGTTCGCCTACAACTCCGGCTCGCTTCTTGAAGCGTTGACTCCCGAATCGACGCTGGTGGACCTGTCCGACGAGGCGTGGGTCGACACGCTCGACGAGAACTTCATCGACTCGGTCGGCGGTGACGATGGGGTCTACGGCGTGCCGATGGGGGAGTCCATGGCGAGAGCAGAGGTCTATAACAAAGACATCTACGCACAGCTCGGACTCGAGATCCCCACAACCTGGGATGAGTTCATCGCAAACAGCGAAGCGATCAAGGCTGCCGGCACCGCCGCGCCGATCGTGCAGACGTATGGCGACACCTGGACGTCTCAACTCTTCATCCTCGGAGACTTCAATAACGTCCTCGCCGAAGATCCCGACTGGGCTGAGAAGTACACCAACAATGAAGCCAAGTACGCCGACGAGCCGGCGTTTGCCGGGTTTGAACACCTGCAGCAAGCGTTCGAGGCCGAGCTGTTCAACGAAGATTTCGCGTCGGCCACCTACGCGGACGGTGTCAGCATGGTCGCAACCGGTGCAGGAGCGCAGTACCCCATCCTCACCTTCGCAGCCGGACAGCTCATGACCACGAACCCGGAGGCGAGCGACATCGTCGGGACATTCCCGATCCCCGGCCCCGACGCGGAGTCGAACGGTCTGACTGTCTGGATGCCGGGTGCTGTCTATATCCCCCAGTCAACCGAGGGCGAGAAACTTGAGGCAGCCAAGAAGTTTGTCGAGTTCCTCGTGACCCCGGAGAGTTGCGACATTCAAGCGGAGACGACCGCTCCTCAGGGTCCGTTCGTCATCGAGGGCTGCGAACTGCCGGAGGACGTGCCAGCGATGGTCTCGGACCTTCAGCCGTACTTCGACGAGGAAAAGACCAACCTCGCGCTGGAGTTCCTTTCCCCCATCAAGGGTCCTGCCCTTGAGCAGATCACGGTCGCTGTCGGTTCGGGCATCACGTCCGCCGCTGACGGTGCAGCGCAGTACGACGAGGACGTGAAGAAGCAGGCGCAGCAGCTCGGACTGGAGGGCTGGTAGGCCACATCCTCCCTGCGGGGCCGGTCGCCCGGCCCCGCAGGCATATCTGGGAGACACATCATGACCACAGCCACGGCACCAACCTCGCGATCGCGCGGTGACTTCACTCCCCCTCAACCGG
Organism: Mycetocola sp.; assembly: GCA_045629445.1. Lineage (GTDB taxonomy): Bacteria > Actinomycetota > Actinomycetes > Actinomycetales > Microbacteriaceae > Mycetocola_A. The sequence continues at coordinate 1,268 of JAZQRG010000422.1, forward strand.
CCAAGCGTCGGCGCATGAAGAGCTCCTACCCGACCTGGTTCTTTATTCCGGCAGGGGTCTTCTACGTTGTCCTGTTCCTCGTCCCCACTGTCGCGTCGTTCTACTTCTCACTGACCAGGTGGACGCTCTTCGAGGTCGACTTCATCGGCTTCGACAACTTCGTTCGGTTCTTCCAGGAGCCGCAACTGGTGCAGGGCTTCATCAACACGTTCATCTACGCCTTCCTGACGTCCGGCGCCAAGGTGGTGCTCGGCCTCGTCCTCGGAGTGTTCCTCAGCACGCAGATCGTCGGTCGCGGGTTCCTGCGGGCAACCATCTTCTTTCCCGTTCTTGTCAGCACCATCGGTGTCGGCATCCTGTTTAAGGTGTTGATGGACCCGTTCGGCGGGCCCATCAACGAGACTCTCGCCGCGATCGGGATTCAGGGCCCGGCCTGGCTGACCGACCCGTCCATCGCTCTGCTCTCCGTCGCTCTGGTTGACATCTGGAAGGGCGTTGGACTTGCGACCCTCATCTATATCGCCGGAATGGTTGCCATCCCACAGGAGTATTTCGAGGCGGCCAAAGTCGATGGTGCTGGCGCATGGAACAACTTCAGGCACATCACTCTTCCCCTCCTTCGCCCGGCGACCGTGACGGTGGTGCTGCTCTCGCTCATCGGCGGGCTGCGCTCCTTCGACCTGATCTGGGCGATGACCGGAGGCGGTCCTGGCTTTACCAGCGACGTCCTCGCATCCGTTGTTTACAAGCAGTACCAGGCCGGCTTCTTCGGCCTCTCGACCGCCGGCAATGTCGTTCTCTTCGTCGTCGTTGCCGCGATCGTCTTTCCGCTCTCACGATGGCTGAACAAGAAGGGCGACGAACAATGAAAAATGTCGCATGGAAGTGGGGTGCGGGCACTCTTGCCCTCGTCCTGGCATTTATCGTCTTCATCGTGCCGTTCGCGTTCATCGTGTTCACCGCCGGAAAGACCCAGAGCGAGGCGGCTGCGCTCGAGTTCACCCTGCCGACAGAATGGGTCTTCTTCGACAACATCATGGCGGTCATCCAAAACCGCGACTTCCTTCTGGTACGAGCGTTCATCAACAGCACGATCCTGACCGTCGCGGCTGTCGCGATCATGGTGGTGCTCGCCGCGATGGTCGGTTATGTCCTGCAGCGCCGCAGATCACGCTGGAACCCGCTCGTGAACGGTCTCGTCCTCGCCGGCCTCATCATTCCCCCGGCCGTCGTACCGACGATTTGGGTTCTGCAGGGCCTCGATATCTTCAAGACCATTCCTGGCCTGATCGCGGTGCACGTCGCACTCGGATTGTCGTTCTGCATCCTGCTGTTTCGCGCGTTCGTCTCTACAATCCCCCGTGAGCTCGATGAGGCGGCGATCATTGACGGCGCAGGGCCGATCAAGCTCTTTTTCCGTGTCATCTTCCCGCTGCTTCGGTCGGTGATCGTCACGGTCATCGTCGTGCAGTCGGTGTTCGTCTTCAATGACTTCACGTACGCGCTCTACTTCGCACCGGGAGACGAGAACGCCACGGTGCAGCTGACGACCTTCAATTTCATTTCCCAGTCCGTGAGCTCATACAATCTCCTCTTCGCTGACATCCTCCTCATCACGATTCCGCCCCTGATCATGTACATCTTCTTCCAGCGCCAGATTGTCGCCGGCATGACCTCTGGCGCTGTGAAGGGGTGACCGGCGAGCTCCACCAGCCGGTCACCGCGGCGGCGACGCGCGCGTGGGTGCGCGCACGCTCGCCCCAGCCATTCGCTGACGACGATGTCCTACCGCCTGAAAGTGGATCGTCGTGGGTGTACGGGCCGGGACAGTTCGAGCTGGCCCTGCTGGCTCGTCTCGTCTCCGACGGTTTCGCCGCCAACCGCAACGTGCACTATCCCGGCAATTACGGTCGCGTTTCCACCTCAGCGTCGTTTACAGCGACAGCGACGGATGCCGCGGACGTCACGGTTCGCATCTCGGGAACCCTGACCGCGGCCACCGTGGCGGGTAGGCCCGTGTCGATCGAACACGCGGCTCAAACCCGCTCCCTGACCTTCACGGTGTCCGCGGGCACCGACATCCGTCTCGATGTGACCGCGTCGGAGAGCGAGGCCCCAGCGGTGGCGATTGACGCGCAGGCGCCCCTCAGCGAGTGGACGGCGAGCATCGGCGGCGGTTTGTGGGAAGCTGTCAGGCCTCGCACAGGTGGCGACGCTCCCCCGCACCGCACTCCGCCTGGCACGGTCGGCCTCGTCGCACGCAGTATCGGAGACTCGCTCTTCGACATCGGCGCTCCGGTGCTCGGTCGCCCCGTCTTTCCACCCGGCCCACGTCCGCGGATCTCCAGCGGCGAGAGCATCGACGAAGCGCTGAGCGACCCGGAAACACACGAAACCCGGCACGACCTCATCGCCCTCGAGAACGGCGGCTGGACGACGCAGCACCCGTTGGGTTTCCGATATCTCTTCGTCGACGCGGCCGTCTCCCTCGAGGAGATCACGGTGCAGGCATCCGTCACCCCGATACACCGCCCCGGAGCATTCGCGTGCTCCGACGATGAGCTCACCCGCATCTGGGCTTCGGCCCAATACACGTTGCGACTCTGTATGCAGGGCCTGACGATCGATGGCATCAAACGTGACCGGATGCCGTGGGCCGGCGACCAGGCCCTGAGTACCCTCGCCAACGCATACGCCCTCGGTGTGGGCGAGGTCGTGGCAGATGGGCTCGTCGCGCTGGGCCAGCCGGAGCATGGATATGTCAACGGGATCGCGGACTACTCACTGTGGTGGCTTGTGAACGCTGAGTTCAGGCTCCGTTATTTCGGCGATCTCGCTTTCGCTCAAACGGAAGCGCAGCGGCTTGACACCTTCCTCGCCGACCTCGCGCGCCATGCCGGGGAGGACGGAGTCTTCCGGCCCGGAGCACAGCCCGGCGGTTTTCGAGACGCCGGACCGGGGGCGGTATTCCTCGACTGGGGTCTCGAACTGGAGAACGGGCGTGATCCGGTCGCACTTCAGATGTTGTGGTTGTGGGCGCTTCGGAGTGCCTCCCGGGTGCTCGCGGCGGCGCAGCATCCGAACGCCAGGAGGTGGACCGACCTGGCCGAGACGCTCACCGTGACTTTGCACCAGCGTGGCTGGCTCGCTGCGGAAGGCCGATGGGCGGACTACCTCGATGCCCATGAATCGCACCGGCCAGCCACGTACGCCAACTTTCTCGCTGTGCTTTCCGGCATCCATCTCGGCCGCGAGATTCCGCCCGGCGTCGCCGACTCGCTTGCGAGAGGGGCCGCCGGTACTCCCTTTATGACGGCGTTCCGTCTCCGCGCGATGATGGCAGCGGGAGCAACATCCGCTGCTCTTGAGCAGTTGCGGAGCATCTGGGGCCCCATGCTCGACCGCGGCCCGGGTACCTTCTGGGAGGAAGCCACCCTGGACGACGACCCTCTGGCGATGTACGGTCGGCCGTTCGGTCGCAGCCTCAGCCACGCGTGGGCGTCAGGCCCGGCCGCCATCCTTCCGGAGGCCGTGATGGGGATTCGGCCCTTGGGCGACGGCTGGACCCGGTTCGAGGTTCGTCCAAAGCTCGGCGACCTCGAGTGGGCAACCGTGGTCGTTCCGGCACCATCCGGTGACATCGTCGCGGTTGCCACACGGGAACAGCTCTCGGTACAGATTCCCGCAGGGACGATGCTGGTACTGGACGACGGTGAGGTCCACGGCCCGAGGACGGCCACATGTGCGTTACCCCATCCACATGCCATGGCTGCAGACTAACGGCGAGGCGCGAAGAGGGTGTACAGCAGCGGAACGGCCGACGCGACCATCAGCACGGTTCCGAGCAC
>JAZQRG010000423.1:0-20079 GCA_045629445.1 Mycetocola sp.
CGATCATTCAGTGTCCTCAATTCCGGCGAACAAGTCGCTCTCGGTGTCGTCCGTCGGCACGATGCTGCGCGCGAGTTCGAAGTCCTCGAATGGCCAGGCCCGGCGCTGCAGGTCGTTCGGCCAGAAGAAGAAACTCGAGTCTGGAGCCACCTGGCTCGCGTGTGCACGGAGCGCGGCGTCGCGCACCTCGAAGAAGTCGCCCGCAGGAATGTGCGCCGTCGCACGGGCTGGCCGGTCCTTCATCCAGGTGAGCATCTCGGCGAGCTGTTCGGCGAGGGGCGAGTCAGGGTCTTCGCCGAGGAGCGTGTCGGCGTTCGCCTTCAGCCGCTGATAGTTGAAGATGTGGTCGTAGTAGAGCTTCGACACCTGCCACGGCGCTCCCGCATCGGGATAGACGGAGGCGTCGGAGGCAGCGTCGAATGCCGCGACCGAGACCTGGTGGCAGCGGATGTGGTCGGGGTGCGGATACCCACCGTTTTCGTCATAGGTCACCATGACCTGTGGCCGGAAACGGCGAACGATACGCACGAGGGCCTCCGCCGACGTCGCGAGCGGCACCGAAGCAAACGAGTTGAGCGGCAGACTCTCGTCTTCGCTTGGCATGCCGGAGTCGACGTACCCCAGCCAGCGGTGCTGGACGTCGAGGATGCGCGCTGCCTCGGCCATCTCCCGACGGCGGAGCCCGGCAAGGTCACGCTCGGCACGAGGCCGGTCGGGGAGGGCGTCGTTGAGGATGTCCCCACGCTCTCCACCGGTGCAGCTGACAACGAGCACCTCGACACCGCGCGATCGGTAGTAGGCGGTCGTCGCGGCGCCCTTGCTGGATTCGTCATCCGGATGGGCGTGCACTGACAGGAGCCGGAGGGTCACGATGTCGCCTGCTTCTTCCGTGGGGGGTTGATGTGCCGGATCAAGGTCCTGGCCCGGGGATCGTCAGGAAAACGATAACCTTGTCTATACAGACTAAACGGTTGCACGGATGAGGATTGATGGTTTCGGACAGTTCACCAGAGCCAGATGCTCTCGACGCCCGTTACGGTCGATCGCCTCGTTCCCGCGGTCGCGAGAAGACTCTCGGAATCATCACCGCGAGCGTCTTTGCCGTCGTACTCGTCGCCTGGGTGGTCTGGGCGAGCCTTGACGCCACCGGCTCCTCGATGCAGACGAGGGATGTCGCCCACGTCATCACCTCAGACACCTCCGTCGACGTGACCTTTGAACTCACGACCGAGCCGGGATCGACAACATATTGCGCCGTCCAGGCCCTCAATGAACGCTTCGCCGTCGTTGGCTGGAAGGTCATCGAGGTGCCGCCATCCGATTCACGAACCCGGACTCTGACCGAGTCTTTGAGAACCACGGAATTGCCCAATACGGGTTTGATTTATCGCTGTTGGCTGGCCTAAGCTCTCCTGATACCCGAAAAACGGGTCGCTTCGCCCTGACTCACGTGTCGGGGCGTCCGTTTTATGTAAGGAGTTCTCCATGGCTGTTGAGACGACGCAGGTCACCTTCCTGACACAGGAAGCATACGATCGACTCGCCGCTGAGCTCGCGGAGCTGTCGACGGTCGGTCGCGAGGAAATCGCCAAGAAAATCGAATCCGCCCGCGAAGAAGGCGACCTGAAGGAAAACGGCGGCTACCACGCCGCGAAGGACGAACAGGGCAAGCAGGAGGCGCGCATCCGCACCCTGACCCAGCTGCTGCGCGACGCGACGGTATCAGAAGCACCTCAGAGCCACGGCGTCGTGGAATCCGGCACCGTGATCACGGCGACGGTTGCGGGCGGCGAAGAGATCTTCCTCCTCGGCAACCGCGAGATCGCCGCCGATTCGGACGTCGATGTTTACAGCGAGCAGAGCCCGCTCGGCAGCGCGATCCTCGGCCTGAAGGTTGGCGAATCGACCACATACGCAGCGCCGAACGGCAAGGAGATCTCGGTCACGATCGTCAAGGTCGAGACGTACACCGGATAGCTGCCGCCCCCTCCGACGACAAACGCACCCGGCCGAAGAGCTTCTCTCCGGCCGGGTGCGTTTTGTGTTGTGGTCTTCCGACCAGTTTCTAGTCCTCGACGATCTGCGGTGCATATCCGGCAGCGCGCAGCGTCTCGACGACGAGGTCACGGTGTTCGGGCCCGCGGGTTTCAACACTGAGCTCGAGTTCGACCTCCCCGATCTTCAGACCGTGGCCGTGCCTGGTGTGGAGAACCTCGATGACGTTGGCGTTCGCCTGTGCCACGAGTTCGGAGGTGCGGGCGAGCTGTCCAGGACGATCGGGCAGCGGAATCCGGAGCGTCAGGTAACGATCGGATGCCGCGAGGCCGTGGCTGATCACCCGTTGCATGAGCAGAGGGTCAATGTTTCCCCCCGAGAGCACGACGACGGTGGGTCCGCTCGCCGTCACCTGTCCGGCGAGAATCGCGGCGACCCCTGCGGCACCGGCCGGCTCAACAACGAGCTTGGCCCGCTCGAGCAGAACGAGCAACGCCTTCGCCATGTCGTCCTCGCTCACCGTGATGATGTCGTCGACGAGGTCGCGGATGATGTCGAAATTGAGGGTGCCGGGGCGTCCGACGGCAATTCCGTCGGCGATCGTCGGCGAAATGGCCACGTCCACGGGGTATCCCACGTCGATCGACGCTGGGTATGCCGACGCGTTCGCCGCCTGCACGCCGATGACGCGCACCGTCCTGCCCTCTGCTGCGGCGCGATGCTTCATCGCGGCAGCGACGCCCGAGATCAGTCCCCCGCCACCGATCGGCACGATCACCGTCTCGACATCGGGAACTTCTTCGTAGATCTCGAGCCCCAGGGTGCCCTGACCTGTGATCACATCGATGTGGTCATACGGAGGAATGAAGATCGCCCCGGTCTCCTCGGCGTACTCTGCAGCAGCGAGCAGGGGTTCAGCCACGGTGTGACCGCGCAGGACGACCTGCGCTCCATAGCTTTTCGTGGCCTGCAGTTTGGGTAGCGGCACACCGACGGGCATGAAGATTGTCGCCGATATCCCCAGCTCACGAGCCGCGAACGCGACACCCTGCGCGTGGTTGCCTGCCGAAGCCGCGACAACTCCCCGAGCCTTCTCTTCGTCGGTGAGCTGCGCCATCCGGTTGTAGGCACCACGAATCTTGTACGACCCGGTCCTCTGGAGGTTTTCGCACTTGAGGTAGACAGGCGCGCCGAGCAACTCGGCCAGATACCGCGAGCTCTCCATTGGAGTCTGTTCAGCTACCCGGCTGACGAGAACACGGGCCGCTTCCAGCTGCTCGAGTGTTGGACCAGCGAGGGAAGTTTCAGGCATCCGGGTCGACCTTGTCTGTGGTGGGTGGGAGAACGGGTGAGACGATCGAAGCTCGCTTCGGGCGGGTACGTCGCATTCGGCGTTGGGCTGGGACCGTCTGCCAGATCACGTTGCCGAGCACGAGTGGCGCACCAGGTAGCGATGTTCGCCACGCACCCGATGAAATGTACCGCGTCATGACATTCAACATGGCGGCGAGCGGAACAGCGAAAAGGGCGCCAGGAATGCCAGCGAGCATCGTGCCAGCGGCGACGACGAGAACAACGGCGAGTGGGTGGACCTTGACCGCGGCACCCATGAGCAGGGGTTGAAGGACGTGCCCTTCGACCTGCTGCACGAGGAGAACGATCCCGATCATGATGAGTGCGATGAACCAGCCGTTGTACACAAGCGCGATGAACGCGGCGATCGTACCGGTGACAACCGCACCGACAATGGGCACGAATGATCCGAGGAACACGAGCACCGCAATCGGGATCGCGAGCGGCACCCCGAGAAGCGCGGCGCCAAGCCCGATGCCGAACGCGTCGATGGATGCGACGAGGATCTGGGTGCGCGCGTAGTTGGTGAGCGTCGACCAGCCGGCACGGCCAGCTCCGTCGATGGCGCTCCGGGCCTTCCTCGGCCAGAGCCGGACGATCCATCGCCAGATGCCGTCTCCGTCAATGAGGACAAAGAGCAGGCAGAACAGAGCGAGGAAGACACCGGTGAGGCCGTGGCCCAGGGTTGTGCCGAGAGAAAGCGCCCCGCTCCAGATGGCGCTGCCGTCCTCCTGCACGCTCTTCGTGACATCCGAGATGAAGCCGTTGATCTGCTCGTTGGTGATTCCGAATGGAGACTGGACGAGCGCGGTTCTGAGGTCCTCGATTGATTGGACCGTTCGGGTCCGCACCTCGCTGAAGTCCCTCGTGATCTGCCAGATGGCGAGCCACAGCAGCCCGCCGACAACCGCGATCGCGCCGAGAATCGCAGCGGCAATCGCGAGGCCCCTCGGCCAGTGATGCCGCACAAGGAAGGTGATGAGTGGCGTCAGCAACGCAGAGACGATGACCGCGATGAAGAGCGGAATGATGATGAGGCGCAACTGGATGATGAGGAAAACGACGACAGCGATCGCAGCGGCGATCACGAGCATTCGCCACGCCCACGCGCTGGCGATTCGGACGCCGCGTGGAACGTCCTCATCATCGGTGGTGTCATTCACGGGATCGGCAGGGGTCGCGACCACCGTCTGAACCCCGTTCTCACCGGGTTCCGCTGGCACGGCGATCGAGCGGGAGAACACTCGCCGCCACCACGTTTCCTCCGTCGACTTTGCCACCGGAACAGTCTATGCCGGGCAGGTTTCCGGCGAAGGAATGCTTTCGACTGTCGGCGCTGCCCGATAGCCTCGTCCCGATGAATGACTCGCTCTCGCCCGCGCTCGCGCGACGGATCGCGCTCGCTGCCCAGGGGTTCGGCCGCCCGCTGCCGACGGCACCAGGAACCCGCCAGCTGAATGCGATGATCGGGCGCGCTGAGGTGCTCCAGATCGACTCGGTCAACGTCTTCGAGCGCAGCCATTACCTGCCCGTTTTCGCCCGCCTCGGCGCATATGACAAGTCGGCGCTCGACCGGCTCACCTTCCGGCCCGGTCGATACATCGAGTACTGGGGACACGAGGCGACGGTGATGCCCGTCGACTCCTGGCCGCTGTTCCGGTGGCGCATGGACGCCTACCGCGACCGGGCGCTTGCCGACGAGTCAAGCTGGGCGAACGCTCACGCACCGTTTCTTGAGTGGCTCCGCACCGAGCTGGCCGAGAAGGGTCCCCGTGTCGCGAGCGAGATCGAGCACGACGCGAATCGCCGGACCGGGCCATGGTGGGGCTGGTCCGACGTCAAGATAGGACTCGAGACCCTCTTTCGCTGGGGTGAGATCGTCTCTGCTGGCCGCTCGGGCTTTGAGCGGAGATACGCACTCGCCTCGCAGATTCTGCCCGAGAGCATCCTGAACCGTGAGATCACCCGAACGGATGCCATCCGCGAACTGACACGGAGGGGCGCTATCGCGCACGGCGTAGGCACCATCGACGACATTGCCGACTACTTCCGGTTGCCGATCGCCGACGCACGTGCCGCCGTTGCCGAGCTTCAGGATGCCGGCGAGCTGACACCCGTGACCGTTCCCGGGTGGATGCGCGGATCCCGGCCACGTGAAGCGTGGCTCTCGAGCACCGCCAGAAGGCCCCGATCGATCACGGCTGATGCCCTCCTCTCACCGTTCGACCCCGTGGTCTGGGCCAGGCCCCGTGCCGAGCGGTTGTTCGGTTTTCACTACCGGATCGAGATTTACACACCGAAACACAAGCGCGTTCACGGGTATTACGTGCTTCCCGTCCTGATCGACGACACTCTCGCCGCGCGGGTCGACCTGAAGAATGACCGGCAAACACAAACCCTTCGCGTCCAGGCCGCCTGGCTGGAACCCGGCGCACCGGCGGATACCGTCGATCGTCTCGCCGCGCTCCTGAAGCGCACCGCGGCGTGGCAGGGGTCGGAGCGGCTCGCTGTCGCTGACCGTGGCACCCTTTCTGGGGTACTCGCATCGGCATTGGGCGTGCCGCTCAGTTAATCTGCGACAGATGGGGACAAGTGCCCATAGATCCGCGCGATTTCGGGACCAATTGCGCCGCGCCGGGGTGCTCACTGATGCTAGTTTGGCATCGATTACAAACGACGAAAGGCAGCACTTTCCCAATGGTCATGGATGACAAGACACCAGAAACTCCCGGGGGCGACAGTTCGGTGCCCAACGGGAATACCTCTCACCAGCCGCAGTCAGACTCCGGCGTAACCGATCCGGCGAACCAGGCGTACACACAGGGGCAGCACTACGCCCAGAGTGCATACGGCCAGGCTCCCGTGCAGGGCAGCCAGCCTGCTGCTGGCGATTACAGCCAGGGCGCTACCCCGGCAGGCGCTCCGGCACCCGGTGCGTACACCCAGGGTGCATACACCCAGGGTGCTTACACGCAGGGCGCTCCCGGCAACCAGGCGCCGCAGGGCGCGGGATACCCGCAGCCAGGCGCATACGGCGGCCAGGGCGGCGCAACGTACCCACCGAGCGCTCCCCGCAAGCCGACGGACCCCGCCAAGAAGAAGAAGATCATCCTGTTCAGCTCTCTCGCTGCCGGTCTCGTTCTTCTCCTGGTCATCGCCATCGTCGTGATCAACTCGATCAACAGCAGCCAGTACGGTCCAGAGGCAACGGTCAAGAACTACCTCACGGCCATCAGCCAGGGCAAGGCGTCGACAGCCAACAAGCTCGTCGAGCCGGGCGTAAAAGACGACGCCGCCGCTCTTCTCTCCGACGACATCCTGAAAGAGTCGAAGGCACTGATGAAGAACCCGGAAATCGATGACGTGCGCACCCGCGGCAACGCTGCACAGGTTGACATCAGCTACAGCGTCGACGGCACCGCATACGACGGCATGATCGAGCTGAGCAAGGACGGCAAGCAGGGACTCTTCTTCGACAAGTGGGTCATCGACAAGCCGCTCCTCGCATCGGTGTACGTGTACAGCAACGACGGCGAAATGGTGTCGGTCAACGGCACCGACGTCAGCTTCGGCAAGAAGTACGAGCTCGTCGCTTACCCGGCTGCCTATGAAATCGGCGCCCCGAAGAGTGACTTCTACGAGGCCGAACCCCAGACCTTCGTCGCAGCGACCGGATCAAAGGCTACCTACGACGCCGTGGATCTGGAACTCACACCGACGCAGGCTCTCACGGACGCCGTTCAGGAGCAGGTCAACAAGTACCTCGACACCTGCGTGACCCAGACGGTGCCGAACCCGGAGAACTGCGGCCTGCGCAGCCTGTACTACTTCGACTTCAGCGGGGAGCCCACCTTCTCCTACAAGGTCGACAAGTACCCGGTCGTCACGATCAGTGAAAACGGTACGTCGTTTGAAGCAACTCTCGGCCAGGTCACCGGCAACGCGACGGGCGAGCTCTCCTACCCCGGCGGACAGGGCACTGCCGTGTACGCCTGGGATGACTGGGGATACAGCGGCAGCTTCGTGGTCGACGGCGACGAGGTCACCATCGAAGACACCTACATCTACTAGACACACCCGAACGAACAAGACGGGGCGAGCCGAAAGGCTCGTCCCGTCTTTGTTTCGTGCGCGCCGCTGGCTTAGAAGCCGCCACCGATTTCACGCAGGCGGGCCACCCGGTCTGCGATTGGGGGGTGTGTGGAAAACAGGCGTTCGACTTTGCTGGGCTTGACCGGGTCGGCGATCCACAGGTGGGCCATCGATGTGTTCTGGCGTCGCATCGGCCGACCGTATTGCTCAAGCTTCTCGAGCGCGCTCGCAAGCGCGTCAGGGTGCCTGGTTGTGAGTGCGGCCGTGGCATCGGCGAGGTACTCGCGCTGCCGTGAGACCGCGAGCTGAACCAGGCTCGCGAGGAGTGGAGCGATGATCATGGCGATGAGGCCGAAGACCAGCACGAGCGGGTTGCCACCCGAGTTGTTGTTGCGGTTGCCCCCACCGAACCAGGCCAGACGCACAAACATGTCGGCGATGAAGCCGACAGCCACGACAAGCCCGAAGACGATCATCGAGACCCGGATGTCGTAGTTGCGCACGTGTCCCAGCTCGTGAGCCATGACGCCCTCGAGTTCGGAGTCGTTCAGGATGTCGAGAAGCCCTGTGGTCGCGGCGACCGACGCATGTTGCGGGTCCCTCCCGGTCGCGAAGGCGTTGGGTGCAGGATCGTCGATGAGGTACACCTTCGGCATTGGTGATCCGGTCGTGATGGAGAGGTTCTCGACGATCCGGTACAGACGGGGATTGTCTCGCTTTTCGATCTCGTGACCGCCGCTCATCGCGATCGTCTGGCTCGCGGCGAAGAAATACTGGAAGAGGGCGTAGACGGCAGCCCCGACCAGTGTGAAGACCGTGATCGTTGGGCTGTTGTACACGTATCCCGCGAGGGCTCCGAGTCCGCCGATGATCAGCAGGAAGAACAGGATGATGAGAACGGTGTTCACCTTGTTCTTACGGATGGCCCGGTACATTCAGATTCCTTTCAAAGGACACGACTGTGAGATACGACTCTGGGATTGGACAGTGGGATACGACAAAGGCTCGAGCGCAGTATGCCGCGCCCGAGCCCTCGTAAAAAATCAGTGTGTTAGAACTGCACGCGCGGCGGCTCGGCGATCGCGGCGTTGTCGGTGACCTCGAAGAACTCTCGCTCGCTGAACCCGAGGTTCTTGGCGATGAGGTTGTTCGGGAAGACCTTGATCTTGGTGTTGAGTTCGCGAACGCCACCGTTGTAGAACCGACGTGATGCCTGGATCTTGTCTTCGGTGTCGACCAGTTCGCCCTGCAACTGCAGGTAGTTCTGGCTCGCCTGCAACTGGGGGTAGGCCTCAGCGACCGCGAAGATCGACTTGAGCGCCTGCTGCATGTGGTTCTCAGCGGCGGATGCGTCGTGAGGCCCCTGTGCCGAAAGCGTCTCTGCCCGCGCCCGTGTGACGTTCTCGAAGACAGCCTTCTCGTGCGCGGCGTAGCCCTTGACCGACTCGATCAGGTTGGGGATGAGGTCCGCGCGGCGCTTGAGCTGCACGGTGATGTCGCTCCACGCCTCGTCAACGCGTACGTTCAGTGACACCAGGGAGTTGTAGGAGACCCAGAACAAGATTCCGACGGTGACCGCCAGCGCGACGATGATGAGTACAGGAATGAGCCATTCCATGCGTGTGCTCCTAAAAGATTGCTAACGGGTTCGAACTCGACTGTTTACCCATTCTATGGGTGGGCTCCCGTGCGGGGACTGAAAGTTCCGACGCATTCAGGGCAAACGCTCGGCAGTCGGGTCAGCTGCCAAGCACCTTCTCGAGGTACGGGTTACCAAAGAGCCGCCTGGGGTCAAGACGATCCCGCGCGGCGAGAGCGTCGCCGAAGCGCGGGTACACGTCAGCGAGTTCCGTGGCATCCATCGTGTGCATCTTGCCCCAGTGGGGGCGACCGCCGTACGCGCGCAGGACCGTCTCAACAGCCGAAAAGTATCGGTTCGGTCGTTCCCGGTAATACCGGTGCACCGCGATGTACCCGGTGGCCCTGCCGAACGCCGTCGACAACCACAGGTCGTCGGCGGCGGCAAAACGCACCTCAAGAGGGAAGCTGATGCGCCATCCGTTCCGCTCGATGAGCTCGTCGATGTCGCGAGCCGCTGCCGGGATATGCTCAGCGGGCAATCCATATTCCATTTCGCGAAACCGAACAGTGCGATGGGTCGTAAAGACGCGGTGCGATACGTCGGTGAAGGTGCGATTGCCGGTGAGTTTCTCAGCGAGACGGTTCACCGGCGGAATGGCCGCAGGGACAACGACCCCTGCGGCACAGGTGACCCGGTAGACCCCGTTCGACAGGACGGTCTCATCAAGGAATCGGGATACGCGGCTCAGCGGCTTGTGCCTGGTTCCGAAAGGGAGGCGCGTATTCGTTTTGGTCAGTGCTGTCCTGGTATGGGGAAACCAGAAGAACTCGAAATGATCGGAGGATGCCGCCCGCTCGAGCGCCGTATCCAGTACGTCGTCGAGCGGTTCAGGGCGCTCGACTGCCTGCAGGACAAACCGAGGCACACACTGCACGGTCACTTCGGCGAGGATGCCGAGCGCTCCGAGCCCGAGGGCGACGCCGGGGAGAAGCTCGGCATTCGAGTCGCTATTGACCTCGAGAAGCTCCCCGGATGCCGTCACCATGACGACACCGCGAACCTGCCCGGCAATGCCGGTGAAGCCCGCTCCGGTGCCGTGTGTTCCGGTCGAGATCGCGCCGCTGATGCTCTGTGCGTCGATGTCGCCGAGGTTCTCCATCGCGAGCCCGAACGGGGCGAGCAGTCGCGGCACGGCGTGGAGCCGGGTTCCGGCCAAAAACGTCACACGACCGTCGGGAGTTGGGTCGCCCGCGAGCCCACTGAGGTCCTCGAGATCGAGCTGCACCCCGGGCGCAACGGCAATCCCGGTGAACGAGTGCCCGGCTCCGACAGCCTTGATCGGGATACCTGAGCCTGCAGCGGCACGAACCGCGCGCTGAAGCGCCGCCGTCGTACGCGGACGCTCCACGCGGAGCGGCCGGACCTTCTCGGTGCGGGCCCAGTTATGCCAGACGGCTCCGGTCGCAGTCACAGGAACGCCTTTCCTTCACCTCGGTAGGTGGCCACGGTGTCGACGACTCGTCCGTCATCGACGACTGAGAACCCATTGAGGTGCTCGCTCAGTTCGCCGGATTTGCTGTGCCGCAGCCAGACCCTGTCTCCCGCACGCAGGGAGATCGCAGCCGGTCCGGTAACGGGAGTCTGCACCTCCCCGGCCATTTCCCTCGATGCCATGCTCAGGCCTTCAGGCCAGACGACGCGCGGGAGCCTGTCGTTGCCGGACGGCCCTGACGCCGTCCACCCGCCTCCAAGCAGGGTAGCCGTGTCCGGCCTCGCCTTCCGCACGACCGACAGGGCGAAACTGGCGGCAGGCGCAGGATGAAAGTCGGCATAGCCATCGAAGAGCTGACCGGCGAACAAACCTGACCCTGCCGCGATCTCGGTCACCGAGTCATCGGCGCCGGTACTCTCAAGCGAACCCGTTCCTCCCCCGTTGACGAACTCAAGGTCAGCGACACGCCGAACGGCGGCAACGGCTTCGGCGCGGCGCTCGGACAGTTCGCTGATCGACCGGCGCTTGAGCCAGCGCATGCCGGCGGAGTGGGCCTTGCGCGCCACAACCCTGTCAGCAACACCGGCAACGAAGGCCTCGTACGCCATCATCCCGACCAGCGTGAAACCGCGCCGCCCGGTGATCACGCGGGCAAAGGATTCGGCGTCTTCCGGCGAAAAGATCGGAGACCGAAGCACACCGACGTTGCCCAATGGCATCCCGGCGCGAAAGGACGCGTCAAGTTCGAGACAGACCCGGATGCGCGCACGCGCGTTCGGAGGAATGCACGCGTCGATAAAGTCGAGCTGCTCCACGGAGTCCACCATCAGGGTGACCCTGGCCGCGAGAGCCTCGTCGCTGCCGAGCCTGCGGATGGCATCCCTGTCAACCGTTGGGTATCCGACCACAACGTCGTCGATCTTCTCGGCCAGCCAAAGCGCCTCAGGGAGCGTGAAGGCGAGGACACCTCGGTACCCGTCGGTTGCCAGGAGCGAATCAATGATCGAGCGAACCCTGATGGACTTCGTTGCAACCCGGATGGGCTTTCCACCGGCTCGCCGCACCATGTCGTGCGCGTTGAACCGCAAAGCACCGAGGTGAAGCGCACCGAGGGGGGTATCGATCGAGGCGGTCGCGGCATCCAGTTCCGACCAAAATGACCGGGCGTCCAGCCACGGAGCGGGAGAGCTCGCCGCACGTCCCTCGGCCGAAAGTGAAATAGCCATTCGTGTCCTCCCCGTTGAACCTAGTATGCCGACACCGGGCTGGCCGGAAGCCACCCTGTCTGGGAAAGGCCCTCGAAAGGGGCGTGGCGCAGTTGACTTGTCGCGAGAATGACCGTGGAATGGGACGAAGGTGGGGATCTCGGCGACACAGCAATCGGGGGGCTCGTCGGTGATGCCGACTGGGCGTCACTTGGCATGCTCTGCTCCGCGCCGCCGCCGGCTCGCTGGCCTGGTCGCCGCTGTTGTCGCCGTCGTGTTTTTCGCGATCGCCGGGCCCACTACAGCTCTCGCCGCTCCGTTGCCGCCAACCCCCAGTCCGCCGCCATCATCGCCCGCTCCAGCACCCGTCACTGTGGACTCCCCCTCCACCGGTGATCTGGTCCGGGCGCTTCCGCTCGTCGTGACAGGCACCAAGGCGGAGGGTTCCTCCGTGCAACTGCACACCGGCGACAGCGGGAACCCCGTCTGCCTTGTCCGCGCCAGCCCTGATACGACCTATTCGTGCACGGTCACCTCCCTCGTACAGGGCCCTCGCGTGACGTTGACCGCCGTCCAGCTGTTGTCGGGTTTTGAGACCTCAAGCACTGAAAAACCCATTCGGGTGTTGTTACCGCCGACCATCACGTCGGGTAGCACCGACATCTCCAGCGGCCTCGTCACCGGGCTGGGCTACCCCGGTGCTGCCCTGACTCTGCGGAGTCCTGACGGCCGCACCTGGCAGGGCTCCGTCGGACCCGACGGCAACTGGGCGCTCGTGCTTGAGAACGTCTCGAGCGGCCAGCTGCAACTCAGCGCGACCCAGTCCACCCCGTTCAGCGCGCCGCTCGAGTCGGTTGCGAGCGCACCCGTTCGGTTCACACTCGACCGCGAACCGCCTGCAGCCCCGACGATCACTACTCCGTCCGCGGGGCAGTCCCTCCCTGCGGGCGCTGGCACATATGCGGGGACGGGTGAGACCGGCGCAACAGTCACCATGTTCGCGGTGTCGGCTCAAGGATTCGACGTCGTGCTCTGCACCGCCGTCCCCGTCACCGCAGGCCGCTGGACGTGCACGGGTGCCGCCATGCCTGCGGGCGAGGTCTCGCTCACCGCATACCAACGCGACGCTGCGGGCAACACCGGCCCCGGTGCTCCTCCGTTCACCATCTCGTTCGCCGCACCGGCGACGTCGCCGTCGAGGGCGCCGAGCCCGGCTCCGACAGCAGACGCCGTCCCGGCTCCGGTTCCGGCCCAGCCCGCAGCCCCAGACGACACCACAACCGGCACGACGCCCGATGGACCGTGGGCTGGCCAGACACCATTCACGACGGCGGTGAAGGGGGCTGTCGGCCCAGGCGCCGACCTGACGTGGCTGCGGGCCGTTCTCCTCGCGGTAATAGCGATCGTGCTGCTCCTGATTCCCGCACGGATGCTCGCAACAACGATCTTCGGACGGCATCCGTCTGTCATCGGCAGCGGTCGCGTTCCGCTGACCGGCCGGAACCGTCTGCCTACCCATGACGACCCCGCACCACTCCTGCCGACGCCGGGGGCGGGAGCGCGAATGATCTTCGCCCTCTGCGCGGCGGGAGGCATCATTTTGTTTGCCCGACCGGTCGACGGACAGCCGGCCTCTCTTCGCCTCTTCGCGGCATCCGTTCTCGCGCTGGTTCTCCTGAATGCGGCCGCAACCTGGGTACCGGCACGGTTCGCGGCGTGGCGCGGTCTTGGCGCCCCGACCCAGAGACTGTCGCTGGTGGCGTTCCCGGTCATCGTCATCGCCGTTCTGCTCTCGCGCGTGCTCGACCTTCAGCCCGCGTTCCTGTTCGGACTCCTTTTCGTTCTCGGGTTGCAACACGGAAGCCAGCGGGAACGTGGACAGCTCGCGCTGGCACGAATCGCCGCCGTCTTCCTGCTCGGACTCGCTGCCTGGTTCGCGACGACGGCTATCGGAACACCGGTCGGGTTCATCGGATCCTTCGCCGCAGAACTCGTCAATATCATCGCGATGACCGCGCTGGGCTCTGCCGCCCTCATGATGGTTCCGCTCGGTGAACTCAGCGGGAAGGCTGTGCTTTACTGGTCGCGGCCAGCCTGGTTCGCGAGCGCACTGGTCATTTTCACCGTGCTCTTCGCTTTCCTCAGCCCGACCCTGGATGCCTGGCAGGAGCGGGTCGCGATCATCGCGGTGCTGGTTGCAGTGATCGGGTTCGGGGCTGTTGGCATTTCACTGTGGCTCTGGCGCCGGGTAGTCGTGCCCAACCTCTCCGCCAGCTGAGCGACAACCGCCGGGCGACTCGCCCGCCCGCCGGTGGCAGCCGGTGTCAGCGGGCCTTGGCAGAATGAGTACATGTTCATCGTGCTCGGCGGGTCCCCCACCGGTCGGGTCACCCTCACAGAGCTCGATCTCACCGGGCAAACGGTCGCCGTCGTCTCCCTGGCACGCGACGAGCTTGGTCCCGAGGTCGCTCGACGCGAACCTGTGCGCCCCCGCTGGGTCTGGGAAGACACGAGCACCTGGTATCCGGTGCTGCTCGCCGCCGGGGTCAGCGTCGAGCGGTGTCATGACCTGCGGCTGTGCCACCGCATCCTCCGCCTCTCCGAAGCCGCGCGTGACACAACGCTGGCGCGGTCCGTTCCCAACCCGTGGGACGACCAGCCAGCCGAACAGGTGACCGCCGGCACAACCCTGTTCGATGACCTGACCGACCTTGCGATTCCGTCAGACGACCCGAACGACGGCCGAGGACCGCGTGACCCTCTCGCCGAGTTCGCGCTCCAGCGAACGGCACTCGACGAGATCGCCGCACAGTCACCCGCTGCGGCCGCGCGGCTCCAGCTGCTCCTCGCGGCAGAATCGAGCGGTGCACTCATCGCCGAAGAGATGCGAATCCGTGGTTTGCCGTGGCGCGCCGACGTGCATGACGCTGCGCTCACCGAGCTGCTCGGACCACGCCCGATTTTCGGTGGGCGCCCAGAGAAGCTCGAGGCGCTCTCCGACACGATCCGCACCCTTGTGCAAGCGCCTGGGCTCAACCCCGACTCCCAGCAAGACCTCCTTCGCGCCCTCAAGCGCGCAGGCCTCACGGTCACGAGCACAAGCAAGTGGGAGCTGCGGTCACAAAAGCACCCCGTCGTCGAACCGCTCCTTGAGTACAAGAAGCTCTCCCGGTTGCATTCCGCGAACGGCTGGGCCTGGATGGATGCGTGGGTGCGCGACGGGCGGTTCCATCCCGAGTATGTGGTCGGTGGGGTCGTTACCGGGCGCTGGGCCACCCGCGGGGGCGGGGCACTGCAACTGCCAGCCCAGGTGCGCGGAGCCGTCATGGCTGACGACGGCTGGACCCTCGTGGTTGCCGATGCCGCCCAGCTGGAACCCCGCATCATCGCTGCGATGTCACGCGACGAGAAGATGGCCGCCGCAGGTCGCCAGGGTGATCTTTACCAGGGACTGGTTGATGCCGGCGTCGTCGACACGAGGGCGAACGCCAAGCTCGCCATGCTCGGCGCCCTCTATGGGGCGACAACGGGAGAGAGCGCGAGGCTCATGCCGAAACTGACGCGGGCATACCCGCTCGCGATCGGTCTGGTTGAGCACGCCGCACGGTCCGGCGAGCGTGGCGACCAGGTCAGCACGTGGCTCGGCCGCAGTTCACCCCGTCCCGGCTCCAGCTGGCACGCCGCCCAGCCCGCGGCGGCCGAGAGCGAGGCCAGCGCGATCGATGAGCGTCGCGCCCGGCAGCTGGCACGGGACTGGGGCAGGTTCACCCGCAACTTCGTCGCCCAGGGCACCGCGGCTGAGTGGGCCCTGTGCTGGATGGCCGGCCTGCGCATCCGCCTGCGCGCCCTCGCCGATGAACAGGGTGAACCGCACCTCGCCTTCTTCCTGCACGACGAGGTCATTGTGCACAGCCCGGCACACCTCGCTGACGCAGTGACGGATGCCATCACCGCGGCCGCGGAGGACGCCGGACGCCTGCTGTTCGGTCGCTTCCCCGTCAACTTCGCCCTCACCGTTGTCGCTGTGTCGAGCTACGATCAGGCGAAGTAGCCCGCCTCACATCTTCCTGAAGAGGATCTCCACCGGTGCGAGCACGCCGGACTGCATCGTGGCAAGCAGATTCCCCACCCGCAGGCCGGCATCGGGTCCGAGGATGAGCGGGAGCCCGAGTCGGGGAGGACCAGGCGCGTCCAGCCCTTGCGCCGCCGCCCGGCGCATCTTGGTCAGAAACTCGATACCGAGTTCCTGGCGGTCTCGTCTCCGTTCCATTCGAAACCCGGTCGCCTGCCCGGTGGTTTCGTAGAACCCGGGCGTCGCGAGGAACGAGATGCCGGCATCCAATGCCCACGGTTGCGGGTACGGCACCTCACCGTCGCTCAACCGCATAACGTCGAAAACCCCGAGAGCGCCGCCCGGTTTGAGGACACGGAATGCTTCGGAGAAGAGCGTCGCCTTGTTCTCGATATTCATTCCGACGTGCAACAGTGTCGCCCGGTCAAAACTTTCGGCGTCGAACGGCAGCGCCAGCGCGCTCGCGGTCAGGAATGTAACCGTCTCGCTGAGCCCGCAGCGCTCGGTCAAGGAGCGCGCCGTGCGAACGAACTCGTCGGTCACGTCGATTCCGACCACCTCTGCGCCGAACTGCGACGCGAACAGCCGTGCCGGTCCGCCGATTCCGCAGCCGATATCGAGCAGGGTCTGGCCTTCGGAGATCTCCAGAGCGTCGCCGAGCTCGTGGGAGGCGACCGCTCCCCCGACGTGCAGCTCGTCAACGGGAGACAGGTCCCCGACCTCGAGCCGGTCTGGATCGAACCCGTTCTCCCGAAGAGCCGAGAGGATGACGTCCTCCAGCTGGCCAGAACTGTAGTGCCCGGCAACCGCCGCTTCGATGTCCACGAACGCCTCCTCGCGATCTCGATGGTGCGCGGGAAGTCTACGCCGCGATCTCCCAGGCCGCACCGGGGGCGGACACCTCTTACAGGCGCCTCAAACCACCGGGTCCTGCTGGGACGGGTTCGCCGTTTCTTCGAGGGCGCGGATGAGCGATTGTGCGTCATACGGTCCGACGTGGCGGCGACCATTGACGAAGAACGTGGGCACGGCGGTGATGTCCATCGCTTCGGCGTCCAGCATGTCGTCCCGGACTCGAGCCGCGACAGCCGCGGAGCGGAGATCCCGTTCGAACCGTTCGACGTCGAGACCCAGATCGCGCGCCCGTCGGATGAGGTCAGACGGCCGCTGATTCTCCTGATCGGAGAACAGGCTGCGCTCGTATTCGAAGAACTTCCCCTGTGCCGCGGCCGCCTCACTCGCCTCCGCCGCTGCGAGGGCGTTCGGGTGGAAGCGGGTCAGCGGCGCGTGGCGCCAGACATACCTCATGCGATCGCCCAGCTCGCGGTGTACTTCTTCGACCGATCCGGTCGCCTTGAGGCAGAAGCCGCACTGGAAGTCACCGTACTCAATAAGGGTCATCGGGGCATCCGGCGAGCCGTAGATGTGGTCCCTCGTGGGGTTGACGGGGCGCTGCAGCGAGCGACCGACCTCCTCGGTGGGATGAACGCGATCCGAGATCCGGAAGATCAACGTCGCGAGCAGGAACGCGATAACGGATGCCGCCAGCACGCCGACACGCGCCTCATTTTGCACTCCTTCATCGTCGATGGCGAGATCGACGATGAAGAGCGAAATGGTGAACCCAATCCCGCACAACGCTCCGCCGCCAGCAATACGGTCGAGGCTCAGACCCGGACCGAACTCACCGATGTGGAACAGCCGCATAATCGCCGTCGATCCAAAAACTCCGAGCATTTTGCCGACGACGAGCCCGATGACGATACCCCAGGTCACCGCTGACGCCGAGGCACCCACGAGGATCTCAGTGTTGAGTTGCACCCCGGCGTTCGCGAGGGCGAAGAGCGGAAGAACCACATAGGCGATGTAAGGCGCTGTGCTCGACTGCAGGCGTTCGTTGATGGAGATCGACTCACGCAGGCTGTTCGCCGCCGCTCGCGCGTATTCGGAGTTGGGCGACTGGCGGAACGTGCGGGCAAGATCCAGCGCGTGCTCCACCTCACGTCGATCCGGCCGGTAAACCGGAACCAGGAGGGCGATGACCACGCCAGCGAGAGTCGGGTGCACCCCGGATGCAAGGAACGCGAGCCACACGATCACGGAGAGGGTGCCGTACACGAGGCCGCGGGCACCCGAAAGGAACCGCGCTGCATAGATCCCGGCCAGGCCGACCGCCGCGATGAGCAACGGCAGCGGTGTGAAGTTCTCGGTGTAAACGAGGGCGATGATGCTGAGCGCCCCAATATCGTCAACAACGGCGAGCGCCAGCAGGAATACGCGGAGCCTGCCGGGAGCCTTGGGCCCGATGAGTGCGAGAGCGCCGACCAGGAACGCCGTGTCGGTCGAGATCACAATCCCCCACGCCTGCTCATATCCGCTGCCGGAGCTGACGAGGACGAACAAGAGCGCCGGCAGGGCCAGTCCCGCGATCGCCGCGACGACCGGCACGACCGCTCGAGACCAGGTGGTCAGTTCGCCGATGGAAAATTCGCGACGCACCTCGAGCCCCACTGAGAAGAAGAAGATTGCCATGAGCGCATCATTGACGAGCGCGTGCAGGGTGAAATCCAGTTCGAGGTCGCCAACTCCAAGGGTGAGGTGGGTGTCCCAGAACTCGTCGTAGGTGCCGCTTCCGACATTCGCCCACACGATGGCGGCGAGAGTCGCACCGAGAAGCATGAACGCCCCGACGCGCACCTGACCCATGGAACCGATGAATTCGGCGATGGATGATCGGGTACCGTGCGTATCAGACTGCTCGGGATCGGGAGAGCGTTCGATGATGGTCAGATTCGCCATGGTGTGCCTTCCGAGAGGTGTCCGTCATAGCCCGGGTGACTGTGCTCTTTATAGACCGGTGCGCCGCGCGACGCAACGGTTGCGAACGGAGTTCGGTCGAATCATGGACCGCTTGCGCATACAGCCCCGCTGGACACCTGCCGGATGACCCTTCCCATAGGACGCATGGACACCTTTACTGAGGCATCCGAATTCAGGCATCGGAGGAGAACGGAGCAGACTGTGCGCGCAGTGATGATGTATGGACCCGGAGATGTCCGAACCGAGAATCGGGAGGCACCTCGGCTTGCGGAACCGACGGATGCCATCATTCGCCTTTCAGCAACCTGCATTTGTGGATCGGACCTGTGGCCATACCGGGGAGCGGAGCCTCTGGCTTCGATTCCGCAACCGATGGGTCACGAGTATGTCGGCGTTGTGGAGCAGATCGGCTCGGAAGTGACCACGATCAAGATCGGCGACTTTGTCGTGGGTTCGTTCGTAGCGTCAGACAACACCTGCGAAATCTGTCGGGCCGGGTATCAGTCTCGCTGTCGGCACAACGTGATGATGGGTTCGATCGGCACCCAGGCCGAGTATGCCCGTATTCCGCTGGCGGACGGCACGCTGGTCGCGACCCCCGGTCCGCCGGACGACGACCTGATCCCGTCGTTGCTGGCCGCGTCAGACGTGCTCGGCACCGGTTGGTATGCAGCGACCGCCGCGGGAGCCGGGCCAGGAAAGACAATCGCCGTGGTTGGCGATGGCGCAGTGGGCCTCTCCGCGGTCCTTGCTTCCCGCCTCCTGGGCGCTGAACGCATCATCGCCTTGAGCCGCCATCCCGATCGTCAGGCGATGGCCCGGTCGTTCGGAGCCACTGACATTGTCGAGGAGCGTGGTGATGCCGGCGCCGCCCGGGTGAAGGAACTGACCGGAGGATACGGAGCTCATGGCACCGCTGAGGCCGTTGGAACCCAGGAGTCCATGTGGCAGGCGATTCACAGCACACGCCCCGGAGGATACGTCGGCTATGTCGGTGTTTCCCACGGCGTAGGGCTCGACGGCCTGAATCTGTTCTTCACGAGCGTTCACCTGCACGGCGGCCCTGCTCCCGTTCGTCAGTACCTTCCCGAACTCATCCGGTTGATCTGGGACCGCAGCATCGACCCGGGAAGGGTCTTTGACCTCACCCTTCCAATCGAGAGAGCCGATGAGGGTTACCGCGCCATGGACGAGCGTCGCGCCACAAAGGTTCTGTTGACGTTCTGAGCCACCACGCCAGTGGTATTCCAGCCGGACTCCTCTCCCCGATCGGTGTGACACCATGACCGTCGAACTCGCACTGAACATCGTTCTCGTCATCGTCTTCATTCTCATCGGCGGTGTCTTCGCCGCCACCGAGATGGCACTCGTCACTTTGCGAGAGAGCCAGGTAAACGCGCTGGCAGCCAGGGGCAAGCGCGGCGAGAAGGTGGCACGCGTTGCCCGCGACCCCAACATGTTCCTCGCC
>JAZQRG010000424.1:0-2563 GCA_045629445.1 Mycetocola sp.
GGGCATGAGTTAACCCCACTGTGTCAGCACGTGTCAAATCTTTGCACTGCGTGACGAAATATCGCAGAAAAGTGGAGGACGTGTGAAAAAGCGGGGTTTAGCTCGAAGGATATTCGGGGAGTTTTCCTGCGCGACGGAACGCGTCGAAGGACCTTCTATCCGAGGAAAGGGGTTAAACGAGACCGTAGAGGCGGTCGCCGGCGTCACCGAGGCCTGGCACGATGTAGCCGTTCTCGTTGAGTCGCTCGTCCAGGGCGCCGAGCACGATCGTGACATCGCGGCCCTCGGTCGCTTTCTCAAGTGCGGCGATACCTTCGGGGGCGGCGAGGATACAGATGGCGGTGACGTCGATTGCGCCGCGTGCGAAGAGGAAGTCGATGGCCGCACCGAGCGAGCCGCCGGTTGCGAGCATGGGGTCGAGCACGAAGCACTGGCGGTCCGACAGGTCGTCGGGGAGGCGCTCAGCATACGTCGCCGGCTCGAGGGTTTCCTCGTTGCGCAGCATGCCGAGGAAGCCGACCTCAGCCGTCGGCAGCAACTTGACCATGCCCTCGAGCATGCCGAGACCGGCGCGCAGGATGGGAACGACGAGTGGGCGAGGGGTACTGATGGCGAGGCCCATGGTCTTCGTGACCGGCGTCTCGATCTCAACCGGCTCCGTGCGCACGTTGCGGGTCGCCTCGTAGGCCAGCAGGGTGACGAGTTCTTCCGTCAACGCGCGGAACACCGGCGCTGGGGTCGACTTGTCACGCAGCACCGTGAGTTTGTGGGTGATGAGGGGGTGGTCCGCTACGTGCACTCGCATAGGCTCTAATCTACCTGCTCACCCGCTGCGCGCCGCACAGTTGCTGAGAACCGCACCGAGACCCGAGGATGCCGTGTCCCTTCCTGAGCTGCCCGAGCACGTCGACTGGATGGCATCTGCTCTCGCTGAGGCACGGCTCGCACTCGAGACCGACGACGTGCCGGTCGGGGCAATCGTCGTCAACGGTGACGGTGTGGTGATCGGCGTCGGACGCAACGCTCGCGAAGCCCGGCAGGATCCCACCGCTCACGCCGAAGTCGAGGCGATTCGGCAGGCCGCCGAGGCATCCGGGGACTGGCACCTCACCGACACGACACTCATCGTGACGCTCGAACCCTGCATCATGTGCGCCGGCGCCATTCTCTCCGCGCGTATTCCCCGCGTCGTGTTCGGCGCCTGGGACGAGAAGGCCGGTGCGGCCGGGAGCGTTTATGACGTGCTGCGTGACCGCAGGCTCAACCACCGTGTCGAGGTCTTCGCCGGCGTCGAAGCGGATGCCTGTGGCCGGCTGCTCACCGACTTCTTCCGTGGGCAGCAGCTCTAGCGGGCGATCACCGTCGGTGCAGCTAGTCGGGCGAGCACGCCATGGCTCACCGAGCCGAGCAGGAACCGGGCGACGGCGCCTCGTCCGTGGCTGCCGACGACGACGAGCGATGCGCTTGCTGCTTCGGCGTTGATCACCGTCGCGGGGTCGCCCTGGCTGACCACGCGTCGGACGTCGAGGGTGGGATGGTCGGCGCTGACCCACTCGGTGGCGCGAGAAATAGCCTCGTGCCCGGTCTCGGTGAGGTCTTCCACGTAGTCGACGGGGAAAGCGAGGTCGTAGCCGTAGACCACGGGGTTGGGCCAGGCGTAGACGGCGATGAGCGGCTGGTCGAGCCGTTCGGCCTCGTCGGCGGCGAAGGCGAACGCGTGGCGTGAGTTGTCGGAGCCGTCGACACCGACGACGACGCCGTTCCGGCCCCGAGGGTCAAGCTCGGGGATGACGGCGACCGGTGTTGTGCTTGCCGCCGCGATGCGGAAGCCGCGGGTGCCGTGCCTGGCGGAACCGGTGGGGCCGGGGTCGCTGCCAACGACGACCATGTCGACCTCGGCCGAGCGGCGAACCAGTTCGGTGAGTGGGTCGCCCTCGACGACGTCGGTATGAATGTCAACGTCGGAGGCCACGGACCGAGCAAGTTGCGTGCTCTTCGTCAGCACCACATCAACGGCCGACTCGGTCGCCTCAAGCAAGTCGGAGCTGCCAGCCCTGCGGATGCCCTCATCGACGATGTGAACCAGGGAGAGGCCGAGGTGGCGAGACGCGGCCCGTTCCGCTGCCCACAGCACCGCGGCCCTGCTTGCGACGGGATCCTTGACGCCGACCAGAATTCGGTTCTTCATGCCTGCCCCCTTTTGACCACACGGTAGCGCAGCGGCAACCGCGGCGCCAGAGTATGCGGGTCTGTGGCCGGGCTGCCGGGGAAGGTGTGGGGTGCGATGCGATTAGGGCAGGAGGAACGGATGCCGCGCGGCCGATATGTGGACGGTTCTCCGCGGTGGTTCGCGGTGCGGGTGTCGTTTCTGGAGGAGAAACAGCGGCGGCAAGGCGTATGCGGGCCTGGGCCCACGGTTTTTCCTCCCGAAGCGACCCCGCCGCCCTTCGGGGTCCGATGTGGTGCCGCACGGTTCGGCTGGGTCGCCGGGCCGTGGGTGGGTCGTGGCACGAGGCGTGGTTGTCGTTTCGGGAGGAAAAACGGCGGCGGCAAGGCGTATGCG
>JAZQRG010000425.1:0-4360 GCA_045629445.1 Mycetocola sp.
GACATAGAGCACGACGGCACCACCGATCATGAGCACGAGCGAAAACAGGAATCCCCACTGCCAGTCGAGCACGGGCATGTGGGTGAAGTTCATGCCGAAGATACCCGCAACCAACGACGGCGCAAAGAAGATCGCCGCCCAACTGGAGATCTTCTTCATCTGCTCGTTCTGAGTGAGGGCAACATCGTTCTGCCGCTCCCCTACCAGTGCCGTGTTGACCGACAGTGCGTTCTCGAGCAGGGTCTTGAACCCGTCGGCCCGCTCAACGACCCGGAGTGCGTGGTCCTGAACATCCCGAAGGTACCGACGCAACTCGAGTGAAACCACGGGCGGGCTGGCCACTTTCGCCTCGACGGAACCGTCAGCCGCGCTACCGGCGCCATTCTTCTCCGAAGTGACGCCGAGAGCTTCGAAAATTCCGACAAGCGGCTGGGTCGCCCTCTCGAATTGGATCACTTCATTGCTGAGTTCATAGATGCGTTCAGAAGATTCCCGTCCCTCATCGAAGAGGGTGTCCTCGATCTCATCGATGTCATTCTGGAGGCCATCGATCACGGCCCGGTAGCGGTCGACGATCTCGTCGAGGACACCGTAGAGAACGACCTCCGGGCCCATCGCGAGAAACTCCGTGTCTCCCTCGAATCGCTTCCGAACCGCGTCGACGTCCGGAAAATCCGCATGACGGATGGTGACGGCGAAGTCGTTACCGACGATGACGTGGACCTCCCCGAACTCCACCTGTTCCTGTCTGTCGAGGTAGCGAGCACCCCTGAGCACCACAAAAAGGGTGTCGCCGTAGCGTTCGATCTTGGGACGCTGGTGGCCGGTGAGGGCGTCCTCGATCACCAGTTCATGCAGCCCGAACTCGGCAGCGAGCGAGTGCAGCTCCGCCGCATCCGGCCGATCGAGCCCGATCCAGGCCATCCCACCCCGGTCATGGAGAACCTTGTAGGTGGCATCGAGACTCTCCGGGCTGGCGACCCTGGCGCCCTTGAGATACACAGCGTTATCACTAACGGCCACGTCGTCCCTCCTCTTTCTCGGCGCTTGAGCCCGAGTGAGAGGGAGCGTGCCACTGCAAGTGAGGGTCTTGCCAGAGGCCAAGTCCCCGCACCGCGTGCCCACCGGCATCCGCAGAACGTCTACAACCACTTGTTCTTCTTGAACACGACGAAGAGCGCAACAGCGCCGCCAAGCATGAGCACGAGCGAGAACGGATAGCCCCACGGCCATGCCAGCTCCGGCATGTATTCGAAGTTCATGCCGTAAATGGAGGCAACAAGCGACGGCGCAAAGAAGATGGCCGCCCAGCTGGAGATGCGCTTCACCTGCTCGCTCTGCGCGAAGCTTGCCTCGTTCTGACGCTGGCCGACGAGGGCGGTGTTGACGGTGAGCGCGTTCTGCAGCAGTGCGCGGAAGGCGTCCGCACGCTCGACGACCCGGAGAACGTGGTCGTGAACATCCCGGAGATACCGGCGCAGTTCGACAGGAACGCCGTACTTGTCGGCTCCCCCGCTGAGCGCCTCGAAGATGCCGACGAGCGGCTGGGTTGCCCTCTGGAACTCGATCACTTCACGGCTGAGCGCATAGATCCGCTGGGATGATTCCTGACCACCGGAGAACAGTGCGTCTTCGATTTCATCGATGTCGTTTTCGAGGCCGGCGATCACCGGCGCATATCCATCGACGATCTCGTCGATCACGGCATAGAGCACCGACTCCGGACCCATCGCCAGGAGCTCAGGATCGTCCTCGAGACGTCGACGGATCACCGCAATGTTCGGGGTCTCCGCGTGGCGGATGGTGATGGCGAAGTCTGACCCAACCACGACATGCACCTCGCCGAACTCGACGCGCTCCTCGGCATCGATGTACCTGGCCGCTTTGAACACCGCGAACAGGGTGTCGCCGTAGCGCTCGATCTTGGGCCGCTGGTGACCGGACAGGGTGTCCTCGATCATCAGTGGATGCAGGTCGAATTCTGCGGCGACCGATTGCACCTCGGCCTTGTCGGGCCGGTAGAGCCCGATCCACGCCATTCCGCCCTTATCGTGCAGGACCTCGTAGGTCGCATCAAGGCTCGGCGGGCTGGCCACCCGGGTGCCGCGAAGATATACGGCGTTGTCGATGACGACCATGTGTCTGTCCCTCCTTTTGCCGAACGCGGGTGTGACCGGTCGGCGTGCTGAGCAGTCGAAGTGTTACGGAGTGTTTCGCTGCCCGTGGGAGTGGTGCCCCCAGGTCAGTACCGTGAAACCACCCGATTTCTCGCTCTGAGGAGCAACCGTATGTCATCTTCCCGCTCCGTCACCGGTTCCACGGCCACCGCGCGCGCCGTGTCGGTGGCGGGGACGTCTAGGGCCACAACGGATGCCGCATTCACGGTTTCCTTCGCTGGCGTCGGTCGGGACTTTCCCGGTGAACGCGGCACACCACGCCGGGTGCTCCGCGACATCAGCATCGATGTTCATGCTGGCGAGGTTCTCGCGATCCTGGGAACGAGCGGCTGCGGAAAGTCGACCCTCCTGCGCATCGCTGGCGGTCTCGACCGCGCCACGGCGGGCTCGATCCTCATCGACGGCGCACCGGTCGCTCCGTTCGACGCGCGCACCGCCGTCGGCTTCCAGGAACCGCGGCTCCTTCCGTGGCGGAGCGTGACAGAGAACGTCGCACTTGGCCTGCCACGGGGCACGCCGAAGGCCGAGGGTGCCGCTCGCGTTGCACAGCTTCTCGACCTCGTCGGGCTCGGCGCGTTCGCTGGAGACCGACCACGCGAGATCTCCGGTGGAATGGCACAGCGCGCATCACTGGCTCGAGCACTGGCCCGCAACCCTGGTGTGCTGCTGCTCGACGAGCCGTTCGGTGCGCTCGACGCACTCACCCGGCTGAAGATGCAGGATCTCCTGCTCGACGTTCACGCCGCGGCTCCGACGACGGTGCTTCTCGTGACTCACGACGTCGACGAGGCTCTCCAGCTCGCCGACCGAATCATCCTCCTCGGCCGCGAAGACGGCACTGAGGGTTCGTCGATCGTCCAGGAAATCGTCGTTCCAGGCCGGCGCCCGCGAGACCGGGGATCAGCGGAACTCGCCGAATTGCGCGGCCGGCTCCTCGCCGGTCTCGGCATCGATCGCCACGGCGAAGCCCGCGGCGTCGAAAAGACCAGGGCAATGCCAACTTTCCCGTACTGAACACCACAGCCCACGACAGCCACCAAAGGACTTGACCATGAACCGCAAGCGCTTCTCACTCGCGACACTCGTCGCCGGTGCCGCCACAGCCGCCCTGCTCCTGACCGGCTGTGTTGCCGGGGAGGGCCAGGCGGCATCCCCCGCGGGCGACAAGAGCGACTCGGCGACCGTGACAGAGGGCGGCACCCTCAACATCGACTTCGCCACCTACAACCCGCTCTCTCTCATCATCAAGGAGAAGGGCTGGCTCGAAGATGCCCTCGCCGAGCAGGACGTCACCGTCAACTGGGTGCAGTCCGCCGGAACGAACAAGGCGAACGAAGCGCTCCGTGCGAACGCGATCGACGTCGGCTCGACGGCAGGCTCTGCTGCACTTCTCGCCCGATCGAACGGATCGCCGATCCAGGTCATCGACCTCTACTCCCAGCCGGAATGGGCAGCGCTCGTGGTCGGCCCCGATTCGACGATCACGGATGTCGCCGAGCTGAAGGGCAAGAAGATCGCGGCGACGAAGGGCACCGATCCCTACTTCTTCCTGCTCCAGGCACTCGAGGAAGCCGGGCTCACTCCCGAAGACGTCACCATCGAGAACCTGCAGCACGCCGATGGCTGGGCCGCACTGCAGAACGGTTCGGTCGACGCGTGGAGCGGGCTCGACCCGATCATGGCGAACGCTGAAGAAGCGGGCGCAAAGCTCATCTACCGCAATGTCGACTTCAACACCTACGGCTTCCTCAACGCAACCGAGACCTTCATCGAAGAGAAGCCCGATCTGGCCCAGGCCGTCGTCAACGCCTACGAGCACGCTCGCGCGTGGGCCGCTGAGAACGAGGAAGAAGCAGCCCAGATTCTTGCCGAGGTCGCCGGTCTCGACCTGCCAGTGGCCACCCGTGTGATCGCCGAGCGCTCGAACCTCGACGTCGACCCGGTTCCCGGTGACGCCCAGATCGACGTGCTGTCGATCGTCGGCCCGATCTTCGTCGAAACCGGTGACGTGCCCAGCCAGGCCCAGGTGGACGACGCCCTCGACTCCATCATTCACGACGAGTTCATCTCGAAGGCCGACCCCGACGCCATCGGTTAGACGTCTCCCAGGGAAGGGAGCGGCATCCGCTCCCTTCCCGTCCCACTCCCCAGGCATCCCAGGCAGGACCGCTCATGAGCAACAC
>JAZQRG010000426.1:0-2816 GCA_045629445.1 Mycetocola sp.
AGGCCCGTGATCGAGGCCGTCTCCACCTCGAAGCTCACATTCGCGAGTGCGGTGACCTCACCATAGGTGACAGTGAGGTTGTCAACCGCGACTGCGGCGGTCACTCGGCGCCGCCCAGTCCGCGGGTGATGAGGTCGATGTCGTAGCGGAGGAGGTCAAGGTAGGTGGGCACCGGTTCACCGACCGACAGGGAGTCGACGTAGAGCACGCCGCCGAATGCGGTGTCGGCGTCGACGACCACCTGCTGTTGCGCCGCATCGCTTACCGTCGACTCGCAGAAGACGGCTGGCACGTCGCGTTCGCGGACCGCGTCGATGAGGCGAGTCGTCTGCTGTGGCGTTCCCTGGCCCTCCTGGTTGACGGCCCAGAGGTAACCCTCGTCGAGTCCGGCATCCCTGGCCAGGTAACTGAAGGCGCCCTCGCACGTGACGAGCATCCGCTGGCTGGTTGGAAGGGCGGCGACCGCTGCGGCGAGGTCGTCGGCAACGGTACGGAGTTCGGCGATGAACGCTGCCCCGTTCGCTTCGAACGTCGCCGACCCTGCCGGAAGAAGGTCGGAGAATGCGGTCACCAGGTTGGTGACATAGGTTTCGGCTGCGACCGGTGACATCCAGGCGTGGGGATTCGGTCGGCCTTCGTATTCGCCGACAGTGATCGCAATCGGTTCGATGCCATCGCTCAGCACGACTGTCGGTGCGTCGACGTCCTCGGTGAACTGGTCGAACCAGCTTTCCAGTCCGAGGCCGTTGGTGAGCAGGAGATCGGCACCCTGGGCGCGAGTGAGGTCAGATGGTGTCGGTTCGTAACCGTGAATCTCGGCACCAGCTCGTGTGATCGACTCCACCCGGATGAGATCGCCTGCCACGTTCTCCGCGAGGTCTTCCAGCACGGTAAATGTCGTGAGTGCAACGGGACGGGGATCGGGCGCTGCCGACGACTCGGTGCTTGAGCAACCGAAGCACAGGGCAATGACGGATAGTGCGACGCCGGGTCCGAGAAGCGCGCGAGATTTCGGCATACCGAAATGTTAGCTCGGTTTCGGTGCGCCGAAAAGAGGCGAGCGGAGAACAATTTTCCGAAGTTCGTCGTACCACAGCACGAGGGAGGCGAGGCCGGCACAGACGAGCCATTGGTTCAGCTCGAGTGGCGCGGTTCCGAACGCCACCTGCAGGAACGGGACGTTCACGACAGCGATCTGCAGCAGGAGGCTGAGGGCGATGGCACCCCAGAGCCAGCGGTTGGTGAACAGGCCGTGGAACGCCGATGTGACTTCTGAGCGGGCGTTGAGGGCGTTGAACAGCTGCGCGAGCACGAGGGTAGTGAACCCAGCGGTGCGTGCGACGTCGAGGGAATCGTCGCCGGGGATGAGTCCGCCTGGCAGGTACAGGTCGATGGTGAAGAGGGTGACGAGAGCCATCACGAGGCCAACTGAGAGGATCCCACCCCACATCCGTCCGTCAATCGCCCGGTCGGTGAGCTTGCGTGGCTTCCGCGCCATGACGTCGTCGATTTCCGGGTCCACGCCCATGGCGAGTGCTGGCGCCGAGTCTGTGAGCAGGTTGATCCAGAGGATCTGGGTTGCCAGAAGGGGCAGGACGATGGCCTCGTTCGATGCCCCTGACAGTCCGATGACGCCGGCGAACACCACACCGAGGAACACGGTGAGCACTTCACCCATGTTGGACGACAGCAGATAGCGGAGGAACTTCCGGATGTTGTCGAAGATGACCCTGCCCTGGCGCACGGCAGCGACGATGGTGGCGAAGTTATCGTCGGCGAGGATCATCCCCGCCACTTCCTTGGTGACCTCGGTTCCGGTGATTCCCATGGCCACCCCGATGTCAGCCGACTTGAGCGCCGGGGCGTCGTTCACGCCATCGCCCGTCATCGAGACGATCTGTCCGTCGGCTTGCAGTGCGTCAACGTGGCGCCGCTTATGTTCGGGGGCGACGCGGGCGTACACGGAGACGTTTCGGACAACGTCTCGGAGTTGTTCGTCGTCGGGCGTGTCCAGCTCGGTTCCGGTCACCGCGCGCCCGCCCGGTTCGATGATGCCGAGGTCTGCGGCGATGCGGGCGGCCGTCAGCGGGTGGTCTCCCGTGATCATGATGATTCGGATGCCGGCACGGTGGGCTTCGGCGATCGCGCGACCGGCTTCGTTCCGTGGCGGGTCGATGATGCCAACGACGCCGGCATAGATGAGTCCGTGTTCGATCGAATCGTCGGGCTCGTTGTCGCCGTCGAGAGGAAGCGGGTCATCCTCAGTCGACACCCGGTAGGCAACCCCGAGTGTTCGGAAGGCCTCGGCAGACAGTGACTCGACGTTGTCGAGCGCCTGCGTGCGAAGGTCGTCGGTGAGTTCGACAACGTCTTCGCCGACCTGGATGCGGGTGCACCTGCCGAGCAGCACATCGGGAGCGCCCTTGCTGAACAGGACAGCGGTGCCCTCTGTCTTGTCCGAGCACACGGCTGACATCATCTTGCGATCCGAGCTGAATGGGATCTCAAAGCGGCGCTCGAACCGGTCCACCCGGGTTCCGGTGCCTTCGAGTTTGGCTGCGGCGACGAGGAAGGCTGCTTCGGTCGGGTCGCCCTGTATCTCCCACTTGCCGTCACGTTCGTTCAGCTGGGCGTCATTGGCAAGTGAGCCGGCGCCGAGAACAAGCTCGGCCTCGAACCGGAGGGCAGGGTCGGTGAGGGGGGCGCCGTTGTGCAGCACCGTGCCATCGGGGCGGTAGCCGACGCCGGTAACGTCGGCCGAGCCCGATGTGGTGACGATCCGTTCGATCGTCATCTCATTGCGGGTGAGGGTTCCG
>JAZQRG010000427.1:0-1766 GCA_045629445.1 Mycetocola sp.
AAGGCGCCGACGCCGCCGAGCCAGAGCAAGGAGACCAGGGTTGCGAGAACATAAGCGCGGCGAGAAGGACGAACCTGGAGCGCTTGCAGCATCACGCCGACATCCTGACGGTCGTCGTTGGCGACGGCCGCGCGGTCGGGGGCGACGAAGCCGGAGCGGGGCATGTCATCCACCCTGACTTCGCGATCATCCATGCGGTCCACCGAGCCCTCGGCGTCCAGATTGAAGGAGCCCTTCGTGAAATCGTGGGCCTCGATATCGGGCAACCGGATGTCTTCGGAAGAAGCTGACCTGCTCTCCGTCTGTCCCGGGGTGGGGATGTCGAACGACTCCTCCAGATTGAGCGCTTGCTCGACAGCCGAAAGGGCTGCCTCTGCCGGGTCTTTAATCTTCTTCTTCTCGGTCGCCATGATCCGCCCTCGTGACGCAACTGATTATGGTTGAAGCCTTGCCAATCCACCCTGATCGGGCGGCGCGCATAGTCTCAACCGGCACGGAGAAACCGGACTCGGTTCTTCCGTAAGGTAATCTACTATTTACCAAACGAGTTTAGCGGCCGGTCATGATGAAGGATACCCGATGTCCCCTGCCACTTGCGAACGTCGTTAACGGCTTAGTAACCTGCACTACCGGGTAAATTGAGGCGAAAGAACGGCGGGTTTCGCGCTCGTCTCTCGTCTTCCGGCGCGCTCTGTCTTAAATATGCGCCGTCACACAGAGGTCCGCAATGATCAAGATTACCTACATCGATGCCGAGGGCACGGCCCGAACAGTGGATGCCGAGGAGGGCGCGACCGTCATGGAGACGGCTGTGCGCAATGGCATTCCCGGCATCGAGGCCGAATGCGGCGGCGCCTGCTCCTGCGCGACCTGTCACGTTTACGTCGACGAGGAGTGGGAATCCGTCACCGGCCAGCCGCAGCCCATGGAGGAGGACATGCTCGACTTCGCCTTCGACGTGCGGCCCAGCTCCCGCCTGTCATGCCAGATCCGGGTGCGCCCGGAACTCGATGGCCTCGTCGTTCGTACTCCCATAAGACAAGGTTAAAACTGCCTGGAGGCAACCCATGTTCAAGACAATCCTGGTTCCCGTCGATCTCGGCGAAGTCGAGGCCGCTCGGCCAGCCATCGACAAGGCGGTGGAGCTCGCATCCGGCGCTGAGGGCAGTATCCGCCTGATCTATGTGCGCTCGCTTGTGCCGGTGGCCTACATGGAATTCATGCCGCCGGTCTTCGACGAGGAGCAGCAGGGCGATTCCGAGAAGAAACTCGCCGAGGTCGCCGCCAATGTGAGGCTTCCTGTCGAACGCGTCTCGGCGGTGGTGCGCCTCGGTTCCGTGTATAACGAGGTGCTGGATGAGGCCGAGAAGACCGGCGCGGACCTCATCGTCATCGGCTCCCACCGCCCGACGATGGCAACCTACCTGCTTGGCTCGAACGCTGCGACCATCGTGCGGCACGCCAAGTGCTCGGTGCTGGTGGTGCGCGGCTAATTCATCGGAACGCTTTCATCCCGGACGGGCTGTGCCGTCCGGGATGCAACGTCGCATGAGATTCAGCCAGCCTTTGGCATCAATTCGTTCGGTAACTCGCCCGCGCGGAACAGGCGGGGCTTGTTGAGGCGCACCATCGGCTCGATCTGCCACACGCCGACCACGGCAAAGAGCACGCCGAGCAAGGCGACGCCTGTCGCCCCTGTCTGAGCTGAGCGCCAGATGAGAATGGACATGGCGAGAAGCGAGGCGATGGCCACCACGAATGTGGAG
>JAZQRG010000428.1:0-2961 GCA_045629445.1 Mycetocola sp.
GATTGTGATGTCGGGATTCTCTGCGGTGAACGCGTCGGCCAGTGCCTCGGCGGTCGCAACAGTCGCATCCTGGTTGTCGACGAGGTAGGTGAGAGTACCGGCGGACTCGGAATCGGAACCTCCGCCCGAGCAGCCGGCGAGAGCGAGCGACAGGGCAAGACCGCCTGCGCCGAGAGCGACGAACGAGCGTCGCGGAGTACGAGTGACCATTTTCTTTACCTCCATGTAAAGCAACTGCGCTGTTGGGTGCTCCGAATGCTCTCGGTGCTATGGCGAGGCCCACGCTACAAGCGGTTTCGAAAATCTGTCAACCGATCTACACAACTTTCTTGAAACGATTTTATGTTTTTGTAGAACGATCTATGTTTGTGGTTCCAAACGTGTATTGTGGCAGCCAGTCGAAAGGGGGCCCCGTGCCAGGATCGCGTGGAGCGACGATCGAGGATGTCGCGCGGGAGGCGGGTGTCTCACGTGCAGCGGTGTCCAAAGTCATCCGGAATGCCTATGGTGTGAGCCCCGGAATGCGGGAGCGGGTGAATGCCGCGATCGAGACTCTGGACTATCGCCCGAGCATCGCAGCTCGGGCGATGCGTGGCGTGAGCTTCACTCTCGGAATCGAGTTGCCGAACATCGGGAACCCGTTCTTTTCCACGATCATCGCCGGCGCCAACGATGGCCTGAGGCACACCCAGTACCAACTGATCATCGCGCCTGCCGACGGTGTTGGCGGCGAGGAAGGCATGCGGGCATTGAGCGCTCTGTCTGATCGTCAGGTCGACGGTATCGTGGCCATTTCGCCGCTGGTGTCACCGCATTGGCTTGAGCGCCTGGCATCGAGGGTTCCCGTGGTAATGCTCGGTCGCCACGATGAGTCAGTCTCGTACGACACCGTGACCGGTGATGACGTCGAAGGCACCCGCCTCGTCATGGAACACCTCTTCAGTCTTGGTCATCAGCGGATCACCCACCTGACGCGCAGCGAAGACGTGACGAGACCTGGCTTGGGCACCCCACACGCGGTCCGCCTCGCCGAGTACCTCGCGCACATGAAAAGGGGCGGTTTCGACGAGTACATACGAGTTGTTCGCACCGGCGTCACCGAGGATGCCGCCCGTCTCGACACGCTCGCGCTGCTTGACCAGGACGTTCCCACCGCCATCTTCGCGGGGAACGATGAGCTGGCGCTCGGCGCCCTCCGAGCGATCGGCGAGTGCGGATTGACGGCGTCTGACGTTTCGGTCGTTGGCTATGACGACATCGGCATCGCCAGTCATCCGGCCCTCTCGCTCACGAGCGTCAACCAGTGTGGTGAAGCCATGGGCGAGCAGGCCGTACGCCTGTTGCTCGAACGCATCGGCGGACGCAGCGAGCCCGTGAACTCGGTGGTGCAGCCCACCCTGAAGCACCGAAAGTCCTCGCAACCTGCCCGACACGAACCACTCCCAGACACGAACCGGTAATACCGCGAACCCACGGAAGGTCAACCATGTCCCAGCATTTGCCCGATCCCACAATTTCCGACCAGAGCGCTCGTGTTCTGGCCCTGGAAACGCAATACCCCGAAGACCTCATCGGGGTTCCGTCGTCCGATCTGCGCCTCACCTGGCGAGCAACGGCAGCGTCGCCGCAAATCGGTTATCAGGTGCGCTGGGATGGCGCAGAGAGCGGCACCGCGGAGCCAACACTGTCGGACAATTCGATCGGCGTCGCCGCTCCTGGACCCGTTCTGCAGCCCGGCGAAGTCCGTCACTTCGAGGTTCGGTTCGCAACGACGGACGGGTGGTCACCGTGGAGTGACGTGCTCACCGTCGAGGCTGCGGTGGATCCGGCGTCTCTCGTGGCGCGGCCCATCGGAGGCTCCGAGCCGGTCGAAGGTCCCGTCACGCTGCTGCGCACGACATTCACCGTGCCCGACACCGCCGTCAGGGCGCGCATGTACGCCACCTTCTGGGGTGTCGGCGAGCTGCGCCTGAACGGACAGCGTGCAACTGAGGAGCACCTCGCCCCCGGCTGGACGGCCTATCAGGATCGTGTCCTGCTCAGCACCTGGGACGTGACCGGATTGCTCCGCGTCGGGGAGAACGCCCTCGGAGCGTTGCTCGGCGACGGCTGGTATCGCGGACGACTCGGCTGGGTTGACGGCACCGAACAGTATGGGACTCAAACCGCAGCCT
The DNA here is from genome assembly GCA_045629445.1 of Mycetocola sp. Classification (GTDB taxonomy): domain Bacteria; phylum Actinomycetota; class Actinomycetes; order Actinomycetales; family Microbacteriaceae; genus Mycetocola_A. Next base: position 2,175 of record JAZQRG010000428.1, read on the forward strand.
TTGTGCAGATCGACGTCGAGTGCGCGGATGGCAGCGTCGTGCGCGTCGCCACCTCCCCGGAATGGAAGATCGCGACCGGCGGCATCCGTTCGGCCAGCCTCTACGACGGCGTCGAGGTTGATCTTCGGGCCGAGCCTCACGGATGGGACACCGCGGACTTCGATGACTCGTCCTGGGCCGCTGCCCGAGCCGTCGATGTCGACACGGCGGTGATCGAGCCGCGAATCACCGGCGGGGTCCGGACGATCCGTGAATGGGACGTCGCCGTCGAACAACGCGATGGTCACAGCTTCCTCGATACCTCACAGAACATCGCCGGGTGGCTGCGGCTCGTTGTGCGTGGCTCCGCCGGCGACCGGGTGGAGGTGCGTCACGCTGAAGTTCTCGAGCCGGACGGGTCGATCCACACGAGGTCATTGCGCACGGCACGCGCGACCGACGGCTACGTGCTGGCTCTCGACGGTGAGACCACACTCGAGCCGACCTTCACGTTCCACGGTTTCCAGTACGCCGAGATCACCGGTGCTGAAGTGGTGTCCGCGACAGCCGTCGCCATCTCGAGCGCGGATCGGCCCCGGTCGGAGTTTGCGTGCAGTGAGCCGATGCTCGAACGACTGCACTCGAACGTGGCATGGTCACAGCGCGACAACTTCGTCTCCCTGCCCACCGACTGCCCGCAGCGAGACGAGCGCCTCGGCTGGACCGGTGACGCGCAGGCATTCGCCCCGACGGCGAGCACACTGTTCGATGTTGAACAGTTCTGGGTGTCGTGGCTGCGCGACCTTGA
>JAZQRG010000429.1:0-7131 GCA_045629445.1 Mycetocola sp.
CGGCTCCCGCTAGAACGGGTGCCCCGATCAGCGTCGCGAGGGCGACGCCGGGAAGCATTCCATGCCCCATCGCCTCGCCCAGGAATGCCATTCCCCGAACGACAACCCAGACACCCACAACGGCGCAGATCAACGCAACGAGGCTGCCGCCCACGAGGGCTCGCTGCATGAACTCGACGGAGAAGGGATCGGTGAACCAGGACATGGTTCGAAACCCTAGCGTTAAACGATAATGATTATCAATTGCTATTGTGGACCCGTGGCATCCTCTTCCCCTACCGCAACCCTCGCCGGGGCCCGCATCGATCGCGCGAGCCGGACTATCCTGCGCAACGTCGGCATGGTTCTTCCCCCTGGCTCGCTGACGGTGGTCACGGGAGCCAACGGGAGCGGCAAATCGACACTCCTTCTCACCCTCGCCGGGCTGCATCCGCTCAGCGAGGGTGAACTCTGGATCGCCGACGGCGTGCGCCGGGCGCTCGTGCCACAACGCAGCGCCGTGACCGACTCACTCCCGCTCACTGTGGCGGATGTCGTCGCAATGGGACGCTGGTTCCCTTCGCGACGGAGGGATCGCCGCAACGACCGACTCATCATCGCTGAGTGCCTCAGTGCCGTTGGTCTCCGCGGACTCGAGAAGTCCCCGCTGAGCACGCTGTCCGGCGGGCAGCGCCAGCGCGCCCTCCTCGCCCAGGGCCTCGCGCAACGCGCCCAGATGCTGCTCCTCGACGAGCCGGCGGCCAGCCTCGACCAGGACGGAAACGCACTACTTGCCCGATGCATCGAGCGAGAACGAGACCGCGGCACTGCCGTCGTCCTCATCACCCACGACCCGCTCGATCGTCTTCACGCGACTCAGCGCCTCCACGTCGGAGGAGGGCAGGTCTCTCACATCGTCTGACGATGCGCCCGCGCTCAGTACACCTCGCGGAAATTGCCGATAAACGTGATCGTGTTTCCATCCGGGTCGCGAATCGCACTCAGCTCGACGCCCTTGTTCGCGAGCTGGATGTCACCGACGTCGAGGCCGCGCGACTCAAGTTCGGCCAGGTGCCACTCGAGCTCGCTCACAGCGAGGTTCACCATGGCGGCACCGGCGCGCTCCGCGGCGACGGTCACCTGAACCCATCCACCGTCGGCCACTCGCCATTCAGCCAGAAGCCCCGGCATGGGCACATTGGTTGGCGGACGCCCGAAGAGAGCCTCATACCAGGAGCACGACGCGTCAAAGTCGCGCACCGGGACGACCGCGAGAACGTGCGAGATGGACATGGCGACCTCTTTCGACCGTGTAGCGTCGAGGCATCCACTCAAAACTGAGGAATCCTCACCCCTCTATTTGGGGGGACGCGCGGCGGACTTACAACGCTACTGTCAATAGTGCACCAAACATGAGGCAACCTCGCATTTTGAGAATGTGAATCTTCTGGCCGGGATACCCAGCGCGCCCGAGCGCGCCGCCCCGGCGATCTTCGGTGCGCCAGAACAGAGAGGGAAGCGTCATGCCATTGGGAGGCACCCGCGCATCGGCGACAACTCCCACGACCGAGCGCGCCAGATCATGACCGAAGTCAAATCCAGGATCCTGTTCCCCGGCATTCACCGCCCACGCGTGCGCACCGCAACGATGCCAGAAGCACGCGAACACACTCTCCGGCAGGAGTCCGAGCGGGTGTGGGCGCGCAACTATCGCATCAGGCTCCGCCTGACCGATGTCGCGACGATCCTCCTCGCCGTTACCGTGGCCTTTCTGCTCCGGTTCGGTATCGACGCCATCCCGGTGACAGCGAGGATCGAAGACGCTCAATACATCCTCATCTCGGCGACGATCGTCGTCGCGTGGCTTGTTGCCCTCATCGCGTTCGGTGTCCATGACTCTCGCGTGATCGGTGTCGGGGCGAGCGAGTACAAGCGGATTGTCAACGCGAGCGCCACCGCGTTCGGCCTCCTGGCCATCGTGTTCCTCGTGTTGAAGGTGGACATCGCACGCGGCTACTTCATGCTTGCGCTGCCTCTCGGAACGGTGAGCCTGCTCGGGGCGCATTGGTTGTGGCGGCGCTGGCTCGTGTCGCAGCGCACGCTCGACCACTACCTCTGCAGGGCGCTCGTCGTCGGTGAACTCGACGACGTCGGCTACGTGATCCGACAGATTCAGCAGAAGTCGGGGGCCGCATACAACGTTGTCGGCGCCGTGGTGTCCAACACCGATGCGCACACCGTGACGACCGGGCAGAAGCCCGTTCCCGTTCTCGGCATGACGGACGTCGCACAGGTGGCCCGAAACGTCGGTGCTGACACCGTCATCATCGCCGGTCAGCCCAAGGGCGGAGCGAACTTCATCCGAAACCTCGGCTGGCAACTCGAGGGGACGGCGACAGACCTCGTGCTTGCGTCGCAATTGACGGATGTCGCTGGGCCGCGAATTCACTTCCGGCCGGTTGAGGGTCTTCCGCTCATCCACGTGGAGATTCCGCAATTCGAGGGCGGGAAACACGTCCTCAAGCGCGCATTTGATGTCACCTCCACCGCGCTCGGCATCATTTTTCTCACCCCGCTGTTTCTCGCCATCGCCGTGCTCATCAAGCTCGACGACGGTGGCCCGGTTTTCTTCACGCAGGAACGCGTCGGCAGGGGCCAACGCACATTCCGGATGGTGAAGTTCCGGTCGATGGTGACAACCGCCGAGAGCGACCTCGCGAAACTCGTCGAGCAGAACCAGGGAAATGGCGTTCTGTTCAAGCTCAGGAACGACCCTCGGGTCACCCCCGTCGGTCGCGTACTCCGCAAGTTCTCGCTCGATGAACTCCCCCAGCTCTGGAACGTGCTCCTCGGCGACATGAGCCTCGTCGGGCCACGCCCGCCGCTTCCCCGTGAGGTCGCCGCATACGAGGACCACGTCCATCGCCGCCTGTACATCAAGCCCGGTCTCACCGGGATGTGGCAGGTCAACGGCCGAAGCGACCTGAGCTGGGACGAGAGCGTTCGACTCGATCTCTATTACGTGGAGAACTGGTCACTCACCGGTGACCTGATGATCGTCTGGCGCACCGTGAAGGTGCTCCTCAAACCGGTTGGGGCGTATTGACATGACCATTCCCTTTCCCGTGAACGAAGCATCCGATCGTCCTGGCCGACCTCCGCACATCGCTGAGACCGCTGACATCGACATCCTCGCCCGCATCGGTGACGGCTCACAGATCTGGCACCTGGCACAGGTGCGGGAGCGCGCCCAGATCGGCGCCGGGTGCATTCTCGGCCGTGGTTCGTACATCGGACCTGGCGTGATTCTCGGCGACAACTGCAAGGTGCAGAACTACGCGCTCATCTACGAGCCTGCGGTACTCGCAAATGGCGTGTTCGTCGGGCCGGCCGCTGTTTTCACCAATGACGTGTTTCCGCGGGCGATCACCGTCGACGGCAAGCGCAAGGATGCCGACGACTGGGATGCCGTCGGCGTGACGGTTCACACCGGCGCGTCCATTGGCGCGCGGGCCGTGTGTATCGCCCCGGTGACCATCGGCGCCTGGGCACTCGTCGCTGCCGGAGCGGTCGTCACCGAAAACGTTCCGGACCATGCCCTTGTCGTCGGCGTCCCCGCGCGTCGGATCGGCTGGGTTGGTCGGGCCGGAATCCCCCTCGAACCCGTCGGAGACGACCTGTTCCGTTGCCCGTCGACGGGAGATGAATACCGCGAACACAATGGCGTGCTCACGGCGGTCCTCCCGCAGGCAGGTGGAACGGGTCGGCTCCGGTCGGCTGGCGACCTGTCACTGCCGGTCACCCAGCCGAAAGCAAGCGGATGACCGGCCGCGCGTCCAAGCGCGCACTCGCCGCGATCGCCGCGATGCTTGCCCTCGCCGTCGTCATTGTTCTGGTCGCGAACGTGCTCGACTCGCTCCCGGGCAAAACACCCACGGCTGCGCAGTCCACCACATCGCCGCCGGCACCGGCTCCGAACGCGGGCACGCCTGATTCCCCAACCCCTTCTCGGTCGACGACTCCCGACCCGTCGACCGAGAAGTCGGGAACGGGAGTGCCCGGCGACCGAACAGCATCCGAGGTTCTGCCGGCACCGGGAGAGAAAACACCGATCGGCCTTCCGCCGTCACCGCCGCTTCCCGGCCTCGTCACCCTTCCACTGCCGGATACGGCGAGCGCAACGGGGGCTCTCGTCGCCGGATTCCCTGAGTTGATCCCCGTCAATCGGGACTCGGCGGTGCAGTCAAGTTCCGTGGCATCCGCTGAAAACCGACTCCAGGTCACCCTTACCGCAACGACGTCATCCAGCTCCGACGGCGTGCTCGAGTTCTACCGCGTTGCGCTTGCGGCACACAGCCTCGTCGACAGCGTCGCTCCCGCAGCTGCCGGTTCTCGCGCGCTGCTGTTCACCCGCGGAGCCGACACGATCCTTCTCACCGTCACGCCCGCGGATGCTGGCGGCGCGACCTTCAGCATCTTCGGCGCATTCACCGCAGCGAAATAGTTCAGCCAGGGGGGCCATGTACATCTCACTTTCGGACGTCAAGCCGGCGGAGAAACCCGTCGACACATCGGAGCGACGGCCGACGCAGTCAGCGACGACCCGGGTGTCGTCTGTTGTCATCGCCCTCGGCATCGTCAGCATGTTCACCGACATCTCGACCGAGTCGGTTTCGGCGATCCTGCCGCTCTACATCACCGGTGTCATCGGGCTGTCGACTGTTGCATACGGTGTCATCGATGGGCTCTACCAGGGCATCAGCGCCGTCGTACGAATCGCTGGCGGATACGCCGCAGACCGTGGTGACCAGCCGAAGTGGGTGGCGTTCTTCGGCTACGGCGTCTCGGCTGTCGCCAGGGTCGGGCTGTTGTTCGCGAGTGGCTTTGCCGCGCTGAGTGCGGTCATCGCCCTCGACCGGCTCGGAAAGGGAGTACGGACCGCACCGAGGGACGCGCTCATTACGGCGTCGTCGGAGCCGGACACCCTGGCGCGGTCGTTCGGCGTTCACCGAGCGCTGGATACCGTCGGCGCCGCAATTGGCCCGCTCCTTGCGTTCGCCATTCTGTTCTTTATCCCCGACGGCTACAGCACGATCTTCGTCGTTTCACTCGCCTTTGCTCTCCTCGGCGTCGTCATCCTTGGCATCCTCGTGCCGAACAAGCGACCCCGAGCGGAACGCGCAACAGCACAAGCCGAGACGAAGGCACGGTTCCGCTGGCGCGACCTCAACGACCCGCGATTGCGGCGACTTCTCCTCACCGCTGGCCTGCTTGGACTCGTTACCGTCGGCGACGGCTTCATCTACCTGGTCCTGCAGAGCAAGAGCGGTTTCGCGACCGAGTACTTTCCGCTTCTCTACGTCGGAACCAACCTCGCTTTCCTTGCGCTTGCAATCCCGCTGGGTCGACTCGCCGACCGGGTCGGGCGAGGGCGAATCTTCATCCTCGGGCATATCGCGCTCCTGGGCGCCTACATCTGCGCGGCTCTTCCTTCGACCGGCTGGACTCTCACAATCGTCTGTCTGGTGCTGCTCGGTGCGTTTTATGCCGCCACAGATGGCATCCTCGCCGCACTCGCCTCGCAGACCACCCCGCTTGAAACCCTCGCGAGCGGAATAGCAGCGGCGCAGACCGCCGTCGCGATCTCCCGGCTCATCGCATCGGTGGCCTTCGGAATCCTCTGGTATTCGCTCGGACGGGACGGCGCGATGATTCTCGCCGCTGTCGCCCTCGCCGTGCTGATCCCGGTCACAGCCCTGATCCTTCGTGACGTCACCAGGACGGTGAGACCGGTATGACCGAATCGAAGAAGTGGCTCGCACTCTGCCTCGTTTCCGCGCTCGTTCTCGGGGGCGCGATCAGCTATGGCGCGCTCGCGTACGCGAGATATCAGGCCCGAGCTGCAGCCCCCAGCGAGGTCCGGACGACGAACGCGAGCGAATTGACCACCGAAGGCCACATCGTGTTCCGGAACACCGCGCAGGGCGAGGGCTACGGCAAGGTCGCCACAGTACCTCTTGACGCCCCGTCGGGCACCAGGGCACTCACCGAGCGCGCCTGCGAGCGCGTCTATGCCACGGCTGAGGTGCTTTCGTGCCTGCGCATTCAGCGCGGCGTACCGACCACGTTCCGTGCAACGGTTTTCGACCGCGAGGGCGTCGAGTTGGCGGCGTGGCCGCTTCCCGGCATCCCGAGCCGCACGCGTCTTTCACCCGACGGCGCTTTGGTTTCAACCACCTCATTCGTTACCGGCCACTCGTACGCCACTGTGGGTTTCTCGACCGAGACGGTGATCTCCCGCGTTGGCGGAGAGAGCTTCGGCAACCTCGAGGACTTCGCGCTGTGGATCGGCGGCGAGCGGCTCACCGCCGCCGACCGCAACCTCTGGGGCGTCACGTTCGCCACAGACGACAGCACGTTCTATGCGACAGCAGCGTCGGGCGGGCGCACCTGGCTCGTTCGCGGCAACCTCGCCGATCGCACTCTCACAGCGATCGCCGACAACGCCGAGTGCCCCTCCCTCTCACCCGACGGAACGCGCGTCGCTTACAAGAAGAATTCCGGGACCCCGGATGCCCCGCATTGGGGAATCGCAGTATTTACCCTGACAACCGAGGAGGAAGTTGTGCTTCCAGAATCACAGAACGTCGACGACCAGGTCGAATGGCTCGACGACTCGACGCTTCTCTACGGGCTGCCTCGCGACGGCGTCGCCGGAGACAGTGACGTGTGGTCGATCGCGAGTTCGGGAGAGACGGCGCCGTCACTCTTCATCGAACACGCGTGGTCACCATCGGTGGTGACGAAATGACTCTCGTACCCGAACGCCGGATCACCCTCGGTGGAGTGCCCGTTGACGTGAGGGGTTTCGACGAAGCCGTCGAGCTCATCGCGTCCCGCCCGCTCGCCCATGAAACGACTCCCCTCGCCGTCGCGTCGATCAACCTCGACCACATCCACCATTTCGGCACCGGTTCGAAGTGGGGCACAAGGCTGGCCGCACAGCCCCCACAGCCAGCCGCACACCCGACGGTGGAGTGGCTCAACCTCATCGATGGCGCGCCCATCGCCGTTCGAGCGCGCCAGATCATCGGCGAGGACTGCCCGCGGCTCGCCGGGAGCGATCTCATCACTCCCCTTCTCGATCGGGCC
>JAZQRG010000430.1:0-3593 GCA_045629445.1 Mycetocola sp.
CTGACCAAGCAGGAGGCCCTTCGCCTGCGAGGACAGCGCCCAGCCGTCGAGAGTGCCACCGGCTGCGGCAATGTCGGCATACGCCTTCACCAGACCGCTGTAGGTGTTCTTCTTCACGTCGGTCGCGTGCGGGCCGATCGGGACGGCAGTAGCGCCACCGAGGGTGTCGACGCCCGAACCGGGAGCGGACGAACCGCACACGGTCGCGTCGAACTTCCTGGCGATAGCACCGGGAAGACGACGACGAAGCTCCGCGTACACGCCCGGAAGGTCGCGACGGAACTCGTTGGAGAACGTCTCCACCACCGCAAGCTTGTACGGCGTGAGAACCTTCTTGCCCAGAGTGGCACGCGAAACCGGCTTCAGCGCGGTCTCAGCCACCCAGTCAGCCGCAGCGTCACCCGTGATGATCGGGATGGTGAGGCCCGGGCCGGGAACGCGGATGGGAGTGGCGAGCTGCATGACAGCCGACTGCTCCTGAGCGTCCGCCCAGATCTCGGAGGAAATCTCCCGGGGGAGAAGGTCGGCGGCATTCGTAGTGCCGCGAGAGAGATCAACCATCAGGTTGTCCTTTCCTAAAGTTTGTCGCCAAGGAATGCGGCGAACTGGTCAGCGGTCGAGGACCCCGCAGATGCGGTGCGGCCCTCGGTCGGGACATGAAGGCGCGGATCGGCCTGCTGTCCCCTGAATGCAATGAGCGCATCCGCCGCGGCCTCAAGGTCTGCCTGCGTGCTGCCAGTCAGCAGCTCAGCCGGCACGCCCTTGGCGGCGGCAACCTCGGCGCGCGTGGCCTTCAGTTCAAGCTCGGAGGCCCGCTTCTCAGCAGCCTCAAGCCGTTCCTGCGCCTTCTGCGCTTCGGTCTTCTGCGACTCCTCGAACTCCGCAAACTTGTTGGCCTTCGCCTTCAAGTCGTCGTAGTCCGTGAACTTCGCGCGCTCCCGAGCAATGCGCGCCTGAATCACCTTGTCGAGATCCTCCTGCGATGTGATCGCCTGGAACTCCTTGGCATCCGCGGCCTGCTCGTTGGACTCTTCCGTGGTGTTGGTGACACCCGTTTCCTCAGACATGCTGAGACTCCCCTACCGTTTAAGGGCCGTGCGCCCATGCCCGCGAAACGGTCGCGTACCGCCACGGAAGAATCCGTGAAGTCTCAATCGACCTCGTAGAACGAGATCGCATCCTTCAGTCGCTGCTTCTCCTTGGGAGACAACTTGTGGTGCCGCTTCGACGCCATGTACTGGATGACGTCTGCTTCTGGGCCGACGTCGCCGACGCCGAAAACTGGCGCGACCGTGCAGCGGCAGTTGGGATGGGCCGCGAAGTATGCGGTGGTCTCCTTGTAGACCGCGCCGCGCGCCGCCAGCATCCGACAGAAACCGCACTTGGTGCCCGCCGACGTGACGCGCTTCCACCCGGCCGCGGCAGGATCGCGCAGACGATTCGTCGTGATCGTGTCCCGGTATGGGCGCGTGACTTCCGCCTGAATAATCTCCGCGAACCGCAAAGCCGCAGCCTCGTCATCCATCGTCGACAAAGGCTCGGACGCCCACGCAACACCGCGGCGGATGTTCACCGTGCGATCGAGCACGACCGCCTCAGCGCGGAACTTGCCGATCGCCTTGGCACCCGAACGAGCGTCATCGTAGAAGTCGGCAGCCAACGCGGCCGAACCCTCCGAGTAGTACGCCGCCACATCGGGAACCGTGTCCAGCATTTGCAGCCGGCGCGACTCGAATGAACCGGAGGACCGGCGCAGCATCCACCGCACCGTGTCCCCCGCATCATCACTCAGAACTGCCAGTTGAGCCTTCGACTCGAGCGCCGTCACCATTCGGAACCTCCGTGGTACGTGCCGCGATAATCGCCTGCGCCGACTGGCGCCCGATGGCCTGCTTGCGCTCCGACAAGGCGAGGTCAATCTGCTGATCGTTCAGACCCAGCAGCCCCAGCCCCACACGCGTCTCAGCCAGCCACGGGACAACCGCGAGCTGCTTAGCGCCCGCATCAGCCTCAGCCGCGCGAGACAGGTAGATCGGGGAACGCCACTTCGTGTCAATCGACGCCCACGAATCCGGGATCGACGTCTCGCCGTTCTGGATCGCCAGAGCGCGGACAATCGTGCGACGGATCGGAGCCGACCAGTCCTGCATCGTCCCCTCAGCCTCAGCGATCAAGTTCTCGCGGGAAGCGTTGTACGACTCAGCCGACGTCGGGTTCGCCATGTCCGTCAGCGCGAAGTCCGCATCCGGCAGATCCGTCTCCCGCGCCATCAGCTTCGCCAACGCATTCAACTGCGCCAGATGAGGCTCAGGCGACTCTGCGTTGAACTGCTTCACATCCGCGCGGCCATCCGAATCACCAGGCGCGTCGTCGTCGTCCGGGATGCCGAACACGCGGCCCATAGCGATCTGCCACGACGCCTTCAAAGACCCATCCGGGTTCTTGAAGATCGACTCATCCGCACCCAGCAGCATCATCTTCGGAATCGCATAGATATCCATGTGTGCTTCCAGGCGGATCAGCGCACGAAGCGCCGCCTCCTGAATCGCCATGACCGGCCGAGTGATCCGCGAACGGCCCATCGGACGCGACGTGCGCGGACGGTAGATCAGCGGCTCAGCAGGGACGCCCCAGCGATGCTCAGACCGCTCAACCGTCCACTTCGAGCCCTCACGCTCCGCCGCGATCGTCAACCCGTCGAGATACAGGTTGAGCGACGCCACACCAGACCCGCCCCGCCCCGTCACCGAGACCAGACTGTCCAGCGCACGACGACGCTGATTCCACTCCCCCGACGCAGACAACGCATCACGAACATGGATGAGCGCCTTCGGCTCCTTGCCAACACCCTGAGTCGTCACCGCATACGAGACGCCGTGAATCAGGGAATCGGTACGACCCTGCGCCAGCTCCGACCGCAGAAAGTTCGAATCCTCGAGCTCGCGGATACCCAGCGAATCCAAGTCGCCGTCAGTCCACACGAAACTGTCAAGGTTGCAACGACGGGCAAGCCCATCAACACCCTTCGCCGCCCAGCCGAGCGCGATCGCAATGTTCGCGTACTGCGGCGGGATCGTCGAACCAATCTCACGCACCGCACGCCGGCCGTCATAGAACGACGAACGCAGCAAGTTGCGGTGGGACGTGTCCGAAATCTTCGCCAGCAGCTTGTTTACTGTCCGACCCTCATCATCGGACAACTGCGGGATACGCACTGGATCAATCACGAAAGCATCACCGCCGTCCGTTCGCCATTCCTACGTCGAGTCGGACGCTCCACGTCATCCTTCTGGGCACCCCACAGGGCCAGAGTCGCCGACACCACGGGAGTGATGTCCGACGCCGCATCTTTCCGATTCCATGCCCAGCCGGCCCCGAGGGGGCGCTTGCGGGCGACGGACAAGGCAACGTCGAGTTGCACCTGCCGCATGTGGTGCAGTGACCGATCCACAACGCCGTCGTAGAACTTGGCACAGGCAATAGCCATGTCACGTCCTTCCGCCGCAGCGAGTGTCACCACTACGTCCGTGCCAACTAGGTAACGGCGGCCCTTGCGGACCTCCACCAAGCCCGTCATCTCATCCACGACAACC
>JAZQRG010000431.1:0-4374 GCA_045629445.1 Mycetocola sp.
AATCTCTGCTTGTTCCTCTCTTGTGGGGGAAAACAGTCTCCCTTTTCGTGTGGCCTGCGACCCTGGTGATTCAGTCGGCGTCGGGGTCAGCGCAGGTCGGGGTCAGGGGTCCACTCGCCGGTTGCGAGGTACTGAACCTTCTTGGCGATCGACACGGCGTGGTCGGCGAACCGTTCGTGGTAACGCGAGGCGAGTGTTGCGTCGACGGTTGCGAGCGGTTTGCCCTTCCAGGTCTCACCGAGCACCTTGTCGAAGACGCTGACGTGCAGTTCGTCGATCTTGTCGTCCTCGTTGCGGATCTCCTCGGCGAGGCGCACATCCTGGGTCCGAAGCAACTGGGTGAGCTTCCTGGCGATCTCGACGTCGAGCCTGCCCATCTCGGCGAACGTCGAGCGCAGACCCTTCGGCACGGCGCGCTCGGGGAATCGATACCGGGCGAGTTGGGCGATGTGCTCGGCCATGTCGCCCATGCGCTCGAGCGATGAACTGATCCGAAGCGCGCTCACCACGATGCGAAGGTCGCGGGCGACAGGCTGCTGGCGCGCGAGGATGTTGATCGCGAGCTCGTCGAGGGTCACGGTCAGTTCATCGATGCGAACATCGTTCTCGATCACCTCTTCGGCGACACCGACGTCAGATTCGTTGAAGGCGCGAACCGCATTTTCGATCGAGATCGCAACCAGTTCTGAGATGGCGATCAGCCGTTCCTGGACTTCGGCCAGTTCCTGCTGGAATACATCGCGCATGTGCTCTCCGTTTCTGTTCAGGGTGCGTCAGTGGTCGACACCTGAGTGCCACATCGTCCCGGTGCAACCATGCACGTGGCAGGTTAACATTTGGGGACGAACAGCTGAACGCTGTTCAAAATCCCCTGATCGCTGGGATCGGGCGGCGGGCCCGCTCCTGTGGTGCATCTAATCTAGTCCTATGTACTCCGCCTGGTTGGTGCTCGCGGCTCTCGCGCTTGGCCTCATCGTCGGTGCGGGATTCGCCTCTCTGCTCTACGTCGCCGCGAAGCGCGGCCAGCGTGTCGCGAGCGTTGTGACGCCGAGGGTGCCAGACGGTGTTTCCCAGATGCTCGAGGTGCTCGAGAGCGCCGGAATCGTGCTCGATCCGTCCGGCAACGTACTCAAGGCATCACCCGGTGCGCTCGCGCTCGGACTCGTTCGAGACGGTCTCCTCGTGAACGACGAGCTCAAGCTGCTGGCCAATGAGGTGCGCGACAACGGTGCCCCCGTCACACGTTCGATCGACATCAGCAGGGGCCCGTTGAGTGACGCGACCATGAACCTTGACGTTCGCGGTGCGAGGCTCGGCACCCGGTTCGTTCTGATTCTTGCCCAGGACCACACCGAAGCGAAGCGGCTCGATGAGGTTCGGCGCGACTTTATTGCGAACATCTCGCACGAACTGAAGACGCCGATCGGCGCTGTCGGCCTTCTCGCCGAGGCGCTTGAGCCCGCAGCCGACGATCCGGAACAGGTACGGAAATTCGCGGGTCGGCTCAGCACCGAGGCGGCGAGGCTCGCACGGATTACCCGCGAGATCATCGACCTGACCCGGCTTCAGGCGGCTGACGCCCTGGCATCGCCCGAACTGCTCGACCTCGACAGTATCGTCAGCCAGGCGATGGATCAGAGCCGTGTCGGTGCCGACGCCACCGGGATCACTCTCACCGCCGGTGGCGACAAGCACGCCCGGGTGTACGGGGACGAAGCACTCCTCGTCGTGGCCGTGCAGAACCTGATCTCGAACGCAATCAACTACTCCCCGTCGGGCGGACGCGTCGGCGTTGGCGTCAAACGGTCGGATGGAATCGTGTCGATCGCCGTGACCGACCAGGGTGTCGGCATCCCCGAAGAGGATCGCGATCGGGTGTTCGAACGGTTCTTCCGGGTTGACCAGGCCAGGTCACGCCACACCGGAGGAACCGGTCTCGGCCTCTCGATCGTGAAGCATACGGTGCAGAACCACGGCGGCGAAGTGAAGGTCTGGTCAAAGGTCGGACGCGGATCGACATTCACCATCCGTTTGCCGGAAGCGGCACAGACGCCGACGACCGAACAGATTGCGATCACAAGACTCGAACCGGGCTCGGACAGTGAGGAAACACCCACATGACACGCATCCTGCTTGTTGAAGACGAAGAGGCACTCAGCGAACCGCTGAGCTACCTGCTTGAACGTGAAGGATACGAGGTTGTCGTTGCCGCAGACGGTGTGACCGCCGTTTCAGCTTTTCACACGACAGCGCCCGATCTCGTTCTCCTCGACCTCATGCTGCCAGGGATCCCGGGAACCGAGGTGTGTCGGCAGATTCGTGCTGTCGCACAGACACCGATCATCATGCTCACCGCCAAGGATTCCGAGGTGGACATCGTCGTTGGACTTGAACTCGGCGCTGACGACTATGTGACCAAGCCGTATTCGTCCCGGGAATTGCTTGCCCGGATCCGTGCGGTAACGCGCCGCCGGCTGAACGAGGAAACCGAGGTCGACGACACCATTCTCGAGGCTGGATCGGTCCGGATGGACGTCGAGCGGCACACGGTCGATGTTCGGGGGACCGAGACAGCCATGCCGCTCAAGGAATTCGAACTTCTCGAGTTCCTGCTCCGGAATGCCGGGCGCGTGCTGACCCGCGGACAGCTCATTGACCGGGTATGGGGAAGTGACTACGTCGGTGACACGAAAACGCTCGACGTGCACATCAAAAGAATCCGCTCTCGCATTGAAGAGAGCCCGTCGGAGCCGAAAATGCTCCTGACCGTACGCGGGCTCGGCTACCGCTTCGAAGCGTAACCGGGACGTGACCCCGGGAAGTTTCTTCCCGGGGAGTTTCTTCCCGGGGAGGTTGCTCCTCGCGGAGGTTACTCCGCGGTCGACGCCTCAGGCAGGAATTCGTCGTACGGCGAAATTGTGCCATCGAGGACCGGCACGAGAACTTCCTTGCCGGTCTCGTCGCCATACTGCACGAACAGCGGCATGACTGAACCCGGCTCGGAATCGATATCGGGGAGGGCGATCGGGTCGTTCTCGCCGCCGAACACCGTGCTCGTGTTGCCATCGACGATGGTGGTCACGGTGACGTCATCGCCGTACTGAAGCGTCACGGAGTGCGGGCCGCCGCGGTTGGAGACCGTGAAGATGAGGTTGCCGTCGACACCGTCATCGGTGACAACGATGAGGTTGTTGAGCCGGAGGTCGCCGACGTTCACGCTGACGCCGTCGCTCGGGTCGTATGCCTTCGTCGTTGACTGTGCGGACACCAGATTGCAGCCGGTCGCGCCAAGCACGATTGTTGCCGCCAACGCTACGGATGCGATCAATCGCGCCTTCACAGGTCCTCCAGGAAAAAACTTCGGGGCATGCGAGCGAAAGCGCTCGCGTGCGGATACCTCTCGAGTTTAGCCTAGCCAGCCACCGGTCTCTGGCACCGAGGCTGGCACAGCATAGTGCATCGCGCTGTGGTAAACTGGCCGGCGCTGAAGGGACAGGCATCCATGCTTTTTGAGGTCGGCGAAACCGTCGTATACCCACACCACGGAGCGGCAACGATTGCCGAGGTGAAAACCCGGATCGTTAAGGGCGAAGAAAAGCTGTATCTGAAGCTTCGGGTCACTCAGGGTGACCTCGTCATCGAAGTGCCTGCCGACAACGTCGATCTCGTCGGCGTGCGCGACGTCATCGGGCGGGAAGGGCTGGAGCATGTTTTTGACGTGCTGCGTGCACCGTTCACCGAGGAGCCGACGAACTGGTCGCGCCGCTACAAGGCGAACCTCGAGAAGCTCGCCTCCGGTGACGTGATCAAGGTCAGCGAGGTCGTGCGCGACCTCTGGCGTCGCGATCAGGACCGCGGGCTGAGCGCAGGAGAGAAACGCATGCTGGCGAAAGCGAGGCAGATCCTCGTCTCCGAACTTGCTCTCGCCGAAAAGACCGACGAGGAACAGGCGTCGACCGTACTCGACGAGGTCCTCGCGTCCTGATCCTTCGAGACAAGTGCTCTACGCTCGGAGACTATGACTTCGAACGCATCACTCCCAGCACGCAATCGGTCGCCGATCGTTGGGGTCATTGTTGTTGCCGCCGGCAGCGGAACCCGCCTGGGCGCCGCACGGCCGAAGGCGTTCGCGCCGCTGGGCGAACGGACGATCCTTGCCAGATCCCTGGATCCGATCTTCGGTATGCAGCGTGAGGCGCAGGTTGTCATCGTCGCTCCAGCCGACCTCGTCGACGAGGCGCTGTCGATTGCAACCGATGCCGCTGGCCCTGCGGCAGAGCACGTCAGCGTTGTCGCTGGGGGCCAGACCAGGCAGCAATCGGTCGCGCGGGGGCTCGCCGCACTCGGTGAGTCGGTTCGGATCGTTCTCGTGCA
>JAZQRG010000432.1:0-3828 GCA_045629445.1 Mycetocola sp.
CTCAACGCGAGCAACCCGACGCTGCAGACAGCGCTCAGCCAGTTGCAGTCCGCCCGGTACGTCGACTACTCGATCGTGCTCGCGGGAGCCATCATGGCTACACTTCCCCTGCTCATTCTCTTTATCGTGGCAGGTAAGCAACTCATCTCAGGCATCATGCAAGGAGCAGTGAAGGGTTAATGACTATTAACTTCCCCCCAACGTTCATCTGGGGGTCAGCAACAGCTGCGGCCCAGGTCGAAGGCGCCGGCCACGAAGACGGCAAGGAAGATTCCATTTGGGATGCTTTCGCTCGCGTTCCCGGGGCGATCGCTCACGGTGACAACCTCGAGGTCGCGGTCGACCACTACCACCGCTATACCGGTGACGTCGCCATCATGAAGCAGCTCGGTCTCGACTCGTATCGGTTCTCCACCAGTTGGGCGCGCGTCGTCCCCGGTGATCGCGAACCGAACCCCGTCGGCCTCGACTTCTACTCACGACTCGTCGATGAACTTCTCGGCGCAGGGATTCTGCCGTGGCTGACCCTCTACCACTGGGACCTCCCGCAGGCTCTCGAGGAGAAGGGCGGCTGGGCGAACCGGGACACCGCGCTCCGCTTTGCCGACTATGCCGAAACGGTCTACGGGGCCCTCGGTGACCGGGTAAAGAACTGGACGACGTTCAACGAACCGTTCTGCTCGTCTTTGCTCGGATATGCTGCCGGCGTTCACGCACCGGGACGACAGGACCCAGCGGCAGCCGTCGCAGCGATTCACCACCAGCACCTCGGTCACGGCCTTGCCGTGAACCGGCTGCGTGAGCTCGGCGCCGAGCAGATCGGCATCACGCTCAACCTGTCGAACGCGATCCCGCTCGACGCAAACGACCCGGTCGACGTCGAAGCGGCCCGCCGTTTCGACGTCTTGCAGAACCGCGTGTTCCTCGACCCGATCGTCACCGGCGCTTACCCGGAAGACGCACTGGACGACCTCGAGCAGTTCGGCCTTCGCGACGTCATCCAGCCGGGCGACATGGAGATCATCGGCACAAAGATCGACTTCCTCGGCGTCAACCACTACCACGATGACCAGGTCTCCGGGCATCCGGACGACTCAGGCACCGACGGCCACTCCGGCGCGACCGAGCGCCCCATCGCCTCGTGCTGGATCGGCTCCGAATACATCACCTTCCCGAGCCGCGGCCTTCCCCGCACGGCGATGAACTGGGAGGTGAACCCTTCCGGGCTGCACAAGCTCCTCGTGCGCCTCGGCAAGGAGTACCCGAACATGCCTCCACTGTTCGTGACCGAGAACGGATCGGCATACGAGGACGTCCTTGAAGGTGGTCGCGTACACGACACCGAGCGGACGCAGTACATCGTTGACCACGTCCAGGCCGTCTCAGACGCGATCGCCGACGGCGCGGACGTTCGCGGATACTTCGTGTGGTCGCTCCTCGACAACTTCGAGTGGTCTTGGGGATATGACAAGCGTTTCGGGATCGTCCGGGTCGACTATGCAAGCCAGGAGCGGACAATCAAGGACTCAGGGCTGGCATACGCCAACATGATCCAGGCGGCAAAATCGGCAGAACTCGCGCACTAGAGTGGGGACCATCGAGGGGGTGCACGCATGACAACGCAGGATCCCGTATCAACCCGCGCGACGGCATCCGGTGGTTCATCACCGACATTGGAGATGGTCGCCGCCCGAGCGGGAGTGTCGCGCGCGACGGTGTCACGCGTCGTCAATGCGTCACCCAAAGTGACGGCCGAGGTGGTCACCCTCGTGCAGAGCGCAATCGCTGAGCTCAACTACGTGCCGAACCGGGCCGCGCGGTCGCTCGCCAGCCGCAAGACCCAGGTGATCGCGCTCGTGGTTCCTGAGTCGGCGGCCAAGGTCTTCGATGATCCCTTCTTTGCGTCGGTGGTGCAGGGCGTCGCGCTCTACCTCGCCGACACCGATTACACGCTCAACCTGCTGATCGCGTCAGAAACCAAGTCGGACAAGACGAGGCGCTACCTGCTCGGCGGCAACGTCGACGGTGCCCTCGTCGTGTCGCACCACTCCGGCGACCACTCCTATACCCGCCTGGGCTCTACCCTGCCGATCGTCTTCGGCGGCCGGCCGATCAATCCTGAGACGGCAGAGGGGCACTACGTCGATGTCGACAATGTCGCTGGAGCACGCGTCGCGACCGAGCGACTGATCGAGCGCGGATGCCGTTCGATCGCGACGATCGCTGGACCGCAGGACATGCCGCCGGGGATCGACCGATTCACCGGCTGGCAGCAGGCACTCGCCGCTGCAGGCCTCGACGATTCGCTCGTTGAATACGGCGACTACTCCCCCGACGACGGCGCTGCCGCCATGCGGCGGCTACTCGCGCGTGGCGTGCCCATCGACGGACTGTTTACGTACAGCGACCAGCTCGCCGCCGGTGCATACGCCGTCATTCGCGAGGCCGGCCTGACGATTCCCGGCGACATCGCCGTTGTTGGCTATGACGATGACCGCTATGCCGGCACCGTCGATCCCCCGCTCACAACGGTAAACCAGGCTCCGGCGGCCATGGGTGCGAAGATGGCCGAGATCGTCGTTCGGCTGATCGATGGCGAAGAGATCCCTACGGCGACGACGATGCCGACCCGGCTCGTTCTCCGCGATTCCGCCTGATCCGCGCCAGTATTGCGTCATGACGGAGATCCGGAGCACCGGAGACGCCCAGAGGCGCGCCACTCGTCACGCTCGGTGCACTTCTCATCACGATCGTTGTGGTCCTTGCCCTCGTCATCCTCTTTCCTGCTTTGTTGGGTAACTGAACAGCCAGGCCGTACATCGGCTGGCCGTTCCCAGCCGCTGGGAGGACAATGGGGGAATACCCCGGCGCTTTTCGCGCTTGACGAGAACATACGCCGACGGAACCGTGCCGACATCGCGCGCTGTCGCACCCCTTCCGTGCCCCGAATCAAGATCGTGAGTTGTGCATGTCCCACCCCGCAGGAACGACGGAGCTCACCAGCTCCCTCACCGACGACGAGGTGCTCCAGCTTCGTCATGACTTCCCCGCTCTGAACCAGCAGGTTCACGGCAATGACCTGGTCTACCTCGACTCCGGCGCAACCTCGCAGAAGCCGACGAGTGTGCTCGACGCCGAACGCTCCTTCTACGAGCACGACAACTCCGCTGTACACCGCGGAGCTCACACCCTCGCCGCGAACGCCACCGAGTTGTTCGAGAACGCCCGCTCCACGGTCGCTCGATTCGTCGGCGCGCGGGACGACGAGATCATCTGGACCTCGAACGCGACCGAGGGCATCAACCTTCTCGCCTACGGTTTCTCGAACGCGAGCCTCGGGCGTGGAGGTGCGGATGCCGCGCGGTTCGCCCTGAAAGCGGGCGACGAAATCCTGACGACGGAAGGCGAGCACCACGCCAACCTCGTGCCGTGGCAGGAACTCGCCGCGCGCACCGGTGCCACCCTGCGATACATCCCGGTGAACGACGACGGCACCCTCCGGATGGAGGAGGCGGAACGCCTGATCTCTGACCGAACGAAGATCGTCACGTTCACCCACGTTTTCAACGTCACCGGCGTGATTAATCCCGTCGAGACCCTCGTGCGCCTCGCCCACGCCGTCGGCGCACTCGTCGTGCTCGACGCCTGCCAGTCGGCCCCGCACCGCGCGCTCGACCTGGCCGCACTCGACGTGGACTTCGCCGTCTTCTCCGGCCACAAGATGCTCGCCCCGACGGGGATCGGTGTGCTTTACGGCCGGGCCGAGTTGCTCAACGCCCTCCCGCCGTTCCTCACCGGCGGATCAATGATCACGACGGTGACGATGGA
>JAZQRG010000433.1:0-23665 GCA_045629445.1 Mycetocola sp.
GCCGACTATCGATTCCATCCACGCCGCACCCTCCTCATCGAAGGTCACATACGCCGTCTTCGACCCGTCATCGGTGCGACCGAACCGCCACTTCCGGGCCTCGTAGCGCTGATCCCACCGCAACTGCACCCCAGCCGGGTCAATCCGATCCCGCAAATGCCGCGCCCGGGTACCCAGTTCGTCAGCGTTCACCCCGGCCGCCTGGGCGATGATCTCTTCCGCCGCCGCCCGCAGCACCTCGACCGACACCCGTTCGTTCGGCCCGCCGAGCCCGCGCATGATGATCGTGACCGCTTCGGACCGGATCACCCCCGCATGCGCGGCCCGGGTGATCGGTTCGTGCCACGGCACCACCGGCGCCGGTCGCAACACCACCACGTCTGCACCGGGCACACCGTTAGGGTCGGCATCAGGGTCGACCAGGATGTTCCCGTCAACGTCGATCAACGGTTCATCCGCGTCGGCACCATCCGCACCATCCGGTCCGTCCGTTCCTGCGCCGGGCGAGTAACCGGTGGGGTGGGTGGCGGCATCCGCTTCGCCCATCGCCTCACCCAGCCGCACCTGCCGGAACGCCTCCGACTTCGTCGACCCGGTCAACCGCTGCACCAAATTCACCGCCGTCCGGTCCCCGGTCGATTGCGCCCACCCGGAATACCCCAAATCCCGGGCCGACCGCTTCGCCACCACACCGGCACCGGCCGCGATCACCGCATCCAACTCAGACTTCGCCCGCGCGGCGTTCCGCAACAGTTCTTCAAGCTCAGCGTTCGCGGCCCGCTCCAACACCAGTGACAGCGGCACACCCGCATCACCAGCAAGCGAAGTAGAAGACGAGGAAGAAGCACCGGCGGGCGCTGCACCCGACGGTTCTGCCCCGGCCGGCTCAGCACCCAGCGGCTCAGCACGCAGCAGCTCAGCACCCAACGGCTCAGCGCCCAACGGCTCGGGCTCAACCGGCACGAACCGGGGCCGCTTAAACGACGAACCGGCACCACCGAGTTCGGTGATGCCGGAAACAATTCCAGAGGAAGAAGAGTCGCTAGCTTCAGAGGATTCCCTCACTCCGAACCGCGAAGTGGCCTCTGAAGTTTCACGAAGGCCGGCGGTGGATACGTCTAGCGAGGCCGGCTCCGGACCGGCGGCAACACCCGCCACTCGCGCGGTCAGCGCCTCAACGGCGTCTTCATACCGAGCGATCTGGTCACACACCCGAAGGGCGACCTCTCGAATCTGCTCGGACACCTTTGCCATGCTTTATTCTAACTTAAGTCCGTGTAATTCGAAACTATTTTCTAATTAAACTTGAGAACTATTTCTGCACTTTGCCTGGACGCGAGCGCATCTGACAGTTCAGGGATTGCCCCCATGATGCAATCGCACCCAAAAAACTCCCTGAGTTACGCCGGGCATCCCAATCTGGTCAACGACCAGATCATACCTACCACCATCTAGCCAGTGGCCATATCGCGCCCGCGAATCGTCGGGCACGTGCCGAGTCTCCGGAGATGCGATCCCTAGAGAAAAATCGAATTTATGAACCCACAGAGCGACACACATTGCCACTAGCGGACCCAAGAATCACCTGCTAACGTACAACCAAATGGTTGTACATGAGTTGAGTGACGCCGCGGTCGATCGCATCTTCCACGCTCTGGCAGATAGCACTCGCCGCGACATCGTCGAGCGCACGCTGCGCAGGGAGCAGTCAGTTTCCGACCTTGCGCAGCGATACGACATGAGCTTCGCTGCGGTCCAGAAACATGTAGCGGTGCTCGCGCGGGCAATGTTGGTCACCAAGGAGCGTCGAGGTCGAGAGCAGATCGTACACGGGAACACCGAAACGCTCCGTCGGGCAGCACGACTGCTCGACGCCTACGAAGAGATCTGGCACGATCGTGCCATTCGAATCGGAGAGATCCTCTCCGAGCCTGAGAAAGGGAGCGACAAGTGACTCTTGTCAACACCAACAAGGATGTCGAAAACCTCACCCTGACCTTCATCGCCGAATTCTCCGCCCCCGTGGAGCGTGTCTGGCAGGTCTGGGAAGACCCACGCCAGCTCGAACGCTGGTGGGGACCACCCACCTGGCCCGCCACCTTCGAGAAGCTCGAGTTCTCCCCCGACGGTGACGCGCGGTACTACATGACCGGACCCGATGGATCCAAAGCACACGGCTGGTGGAAGATCACCGCGGTGGATGCCCCACGGCGCTTCGAATTCAACGACGGGTTCGCGGACGACAATGGTGACCCCGTCGATGTCGATGACGTCACCAGTTGCGTTGTCACCTTCGAGCCGATGGATGGCGGCACACGGATGACGTCGGTGACGACGTTCAGAAGCACCGACCAGCTCGAAGAGATGAGCAAGATGGGCATGATCGAGGGCATGACGGGCGCCCTTGGCCAGATCGACGCGATTCTCGCGGAGTCATCTGTTTCTCGCTAGCGAGCGCGGACGAGGTGGCGGCGGCCGGGCCCGCCGCCACCTCGATGTCTGCCCACGCTCCCGCCGAGCGCCACGCACCTGACGCACTCGCGCCGATAACCCGCTGCGCACGGACTTCATCTAGCGTGGACGGTGACGGGAGCGAGGTCGGATGGGCATTCACATCGGCACGTCAGGCTGGAGCTACGACCACTGGGATGGCGTGCTCTACCCGCCAGGACTCCCCCGCTGGCACCGGCTCGACACCTACGTGCGCGCGTTCGACACCGTCGAACTGAATGCCAGCTTCTACCGCTGGCCACGCGACGCCTCGTTCGCGAGCTGGCGCAACCGACTGCCGCCCGGCTTCCGACTCTCGGTGAAGGCGCCGAGAGGCCTCACCCACGCTAAGAAGCTCTACGCGCCCGACGCCTGGATCGACCGAATCGCCCACGCCTGGCACCAACTCGGCGACAAACGCGCCGTCCTTCTGGTGCAACTGCCGCCCTCCCTCGAACGCGACGACGCCAGACTCGACTACTTTCTCGCGCGCCTGCCCGACTGGATCACCGTCGCCGTCGAATTCCGCCATCCCAGTTGGCATACCGACGAGATCTACCGACTGCTCGATTCTCACGGCGCCGCCTATTGCGTCATGAGCGGAGCCGACCTTCCCTGCGTGCTGCGCGTCACGGCATCCGTCGCCTATGTGCGCCTCCACGGCCCCGACGATCATCACCTCTACGGCGGCTCGTACTCAGACGACGACCTCGCCTGGTGGGCCGACCGGCTCCGCGAATGGCGAGACGCAGGCACGGATGTCTACGCCTACTTCAACAACGACGGCAACGGCAACGCTGTGCGTAACGCCGCAACCCTTCGAGCGCTCGTCGGCTGAAATCAAGCCCGCTGAACCACGCCGTTAACGGCGAAACGCCGCGGCACAGGGCCACGGCGTTCCGAGTGCGAACTCTAGGAAACAGTCTCCGACTCACGGTGCGGGAGCTTCCAGCCCGGGCGCACGAAGTGGCAGGTGTATCCGTTCGGGTACTTCTCCAGGTAGTCCTGGTGCTCCTCCTCGGCCTCCCAGAAGTCGCCAGCTGGGGTGACCTCGGTCACGACCGGTCCCGGCCAGAGGCCAGAGGCGTCAACGTCGGCGATCGTGTCGAGCGCAACGCGCTTCTGCTCGTCATCGAGGTAGAAGATCGCCGAGCGGTAGCTCATGCCAACGTCATTACCCTGACGGTTCTTGGTCGACGGGTCGTGGATCTGGAAGAAGAACTCCAGCAGGTCACGGTACGAAATCTGCTCGGGGTCGAAGACGATCTCGACGGCCTCAGCGTGCGTGCCGTGGTTGCGGTAGGTCGCGTTTGGGGTGTCGCCGCCGGAATAGCCGACGCGCGTGGAGATCACTCCCGGGCGCTTGCGCAGCAACTCCTGGGCGCCCCAGAAGCATCCGCCGGCGAGAATCGCGGTCTGTGTTGTGTTCGTCATAAGTGGCTCCCTTGTCTCAAAACAGTCTGCCGGAGAAGGAGAACGTGCGCGACGCCTCCCCTGTTCCCGATTACCTGTGTGTGAGCCGTGCGTCTGGTGCCTGCAAACGGATGCCACGGCATCCGTTTCTCACGCACGCTGCGGTCGATCCCGCGCCTGAAATCCTCGACCTTGAGCGGCCAGTCCCGGTAGCATTCGCAAAACCTCACGACGAAGGAGTCAGCGATGAGCGACGAGGCCAATCCCGTCACAGCAGCCCTCGAGGCCTACCGGGCCGCCGTCGCCGCTCGGGATGTCGGCGCGTTCGCCGCTGTCTACGCCGACGACGTGCACGTCTTCGATGCGTGGGAGTTGTGGCAGTACTCCGGTATCGAAGCCTGGCGCGCGATGGCGACGGGCTGGTTCAGCTCGCTCGGCGACGAATCGGTATCCGCGGAGTTCACCGACGTCAGAACATTTGTCGGGGATGCCATCGCGTTCGGCCACGCGGATGTCACGTACACAGCGATCGCCTCGAACGGTGACCGGCTCCGATCCATCACCAATCGTTTGAGCGTCGGCCTTGAACGGCAGGACGGCAGCTGGCGCGTCGTGCACGAGCACACGTCGCTGCCGATCGACCCGGAGTCGAACTCGGCGATCTTCGCCCCGTAGTCGCTCCTCAGCGGGCGCTGGGCTGCTCGCTGGTGTCCTCACCCAGCTCGCGTACCGGCTGCAGCAGGAACAATCGCACCTGGCGACCCGAGTCCCTCTCGTATGCCCGGTACCCCGGCCACTGGCGCTCGATTCGACGCCACGCCTCGTCCCGTTCGCCCGCGTCCTCGATCAGCGTTGCGTGCACTGCCAGCCGACGTCCCTTGACCGTGATGACGGCATCCGGGTTCGCGAGGAGGTTGTATGTCCACGCGGGGTGACGCTCCCGCGCAAAACTCGTGCCGGCGACGATGGCGCGGCCGCTGCCGTCTGGCGTGTACATGAGCGGCGTGCGGCGCTCCTCGCCGCTGCGGGCGCCGACCGTGTACAGCATGAGCGACGGCACGAGCAGCCCGCTGACCTGGACCGTGCCGCCGCTCAGTCGATCGACGAGCCGTTCGAACGGCGGCAGCGCCTGTGGGGCGACCGCACGAAAGAGCCGGGTGCGGGTGAGCGGGGCAAGTACCGAGCGGACAACCTGGGTCACTGTGGGCATTCCACCATTGTGGCGCTCGCGAGCCCCTCGCGCTCCCTGCTCGGCCATAAAAGGCTGCTCACGCATTGCTCGGCCAGAAACGGCTGCACTTTCAGCGGAAGTTCGACCCTTTCCGGCCGAGCAACGCCCGTTTCCGAGCCCGGCGCACGAATCGCCCGGAGTTTCTCGATGAGATTCTGAGACCATAATCACCGGGTTTCTCGCGAATACACCAGTTCGGCATGCTCGCACAAGACCTCGCTGACACAACAGCCCCTCAAAGGGGCTACCGTTGAACCTATGACGTCTACCGACACGACGACGCCGAGCGAGGCAGAAAATGCCAGCGAAGCTCTTAAATTTTCCGATCTTGGACTGAGTGACTCAGTCCTTAAAGGCCTCAAGGCAGTCGGGTACGAAACCCCTTCCGCTATCCAGGCAGCAACCATTCCCGTCCTCCTGGAGGGCCGCGATGTCGTTGGTCTCGCGCAGACCGGCACAGGAAAGACTGCAGCGTTCGCGCTGCCGATTCTCTCCCGCCTCGACATGTCGCAGAAAACCCCGCAGGCACTCGTCCTCGCACCGACCCGCGAGCTCGCGCTCCAGGTCTGTGAGGCATTCGAGAGCTACGCCTCCGCCATGCGCGGCGTGCACGTGCTCCCGGTCTACGGCGGACAGGGCTACGGCGTTCAGCTGTCAGCACTCCGTCGCGGTGTTCACATTGTCGTCGGTACTCCCGGCCGCATCATGGACCACCTCGAAAAGGGCACGCTCGACCTGTCACAGCTCAAGTACCTCGTGCTTGACGAGGCCGACGAGATGCTCAAGATGGGCTTCGCCGAGGACGTCGAGACGATCCTCGCCGACACCCCCGAAGACAAGCAGGTGGCACTGTTCTCCGCCACCATGCCGGCGCAGATCCGACGGATCTCCAAGAAATACCTGCACGACCCCGAAGAGATCACCGTCAAGAACAAGACGACGACCTCGGCGAACACCACGCAGCGCTATCTCATGGTGTCCTACCCGCAGAAGGTCGACGCGCTCACCCGCATCCTCGAGGTCGAAAACTTCGAGGGCATGATCGTCTTCACCCGCACGAAGAACGAGACCGAAACCCTCGCCGAGAAGCTCCGCGCCCGCGGTTACGCCGCAGCGGCGATCAACGGAGACGTGCAGCAGGCACAGCGCGAGCGCACTGTCGAACAACTCAAGTCGGGCAAGCTCGACATTCTGGTGGCAACGGATGTCGCGGCTCGCGGCCTCGACGTTGAACGCATCAGCCACGTGGTCAACTACGACATCCCGATCGACACCGAGTCGTACGTCCACCGCATCGGCCGCACCGGCCGCGCCGGCCGCTCGGGCGCAGCCATCAGCTTCGTCACCCCTCGGGAACGTCGCCTGCTGACCGCCATCGAGAAGGCCACCCGCCAGCCGCTGACCCAGATGCAGCTGCCGAGCGTCGAAGACGTCAACGTCACCCGCCTCGCGCGGTTCGATGACGCCATCACCGAGGCACTCAGCAACAGCGAGCGGATCGAAACCTTCCGCGACATCATCAACCACTACGTCGAGCACCACGACGTTCCCGAGGCCGATGTCGCTGCTGCTCTCGCTGTCGTCGCGCAGGGCGAAACGCCGCTCCTGCTCACGGCTGAGGACGAGCGCAACCAGCGCAGGGACCGCGAGCGGATGGAACGCGATGACCGTGCCGCACGCGGAGACCGCAACGACCGCCCGGCACGTGGCGGCGACCGGAACGACCGCCCGGCACGTGGCGAGCGTCCCGAGCGACGCCCGCGTTCGAGCGACCAGCAGCTGGCCGCATACCGGATCGAGGTGGGCAAGCGCCAGAAGGTCGAGCCCCGCCAGATCGTCGGTGCACTCGCGAACGAGGGCGGCCTCAGCCGTGAAGACTTCGGTGGGATCAAGATCCTTCCGGACTTCTCCATCGTCGAGCTCCCCGCGAACCTCTCCCCCGAGACGCTCGACAAGCTCAAGGAAACGCGGATCAGCGGCAAGCTCATCGAGCTGAAGCCCGACCGCGCTGCCTCGGCACGTCGCGAAGACAAGGACACGCGCAAGCCGCGATACTGATCGCCGGCTCGACGCCAGACTGCCCTCCGCTCGAACTTTTCGAGCGGAGGGCAGTCGCGTTTGCCGCCCCTTTTTTGCGTCAGCGGAGAGGGCTAGCCTGACCTGTGGAGCGCGTCCGGCGCGCCTGCGACGAAGGAGAGTCGATGCCTGACATTGCACGTACGTATCCGCACGGAGTCAGCTGCTGGGTTGACACCGAACAGCCTGATCCGACTGCCGCAAGCGTCTTTTATGGCGAGCTTTTCGGTTGGACATTTTCGAACGCCATGCCTCCGGGCGCACCAGCGCAGTACCTCATCGCCCAGCTTGACGGTGGCGACGTCGCCGCGATCGGCACTGGACATGACACAGCGGTCTGGAACACCTATTTTGCAGCGACGGATGCCGACCAGACAGCAGACACCGTGCTCGCCAATGGCGGCACAGTGGTCTCCCCTCCCGCTGACGCAGGACCCGGCGGCCGCGCAGCCACCTGCCGTGATCCGCAGGGTGCCGAGTTCCGGCTCTGGCAACCGTACAAACGTCTGGGCGCCCAGGTGGTCAACGTGCCGGGATCATGGAATTTCAGCGATCTGCGAACGACCGACGCGCAGGCAGCATCCGTTTTCTACGCCAGTCTCTTCGGCTGGAAGTATCCTGACCTCGGGCCAGGGGTCGAGTCGATGATCAGCGTTCCCGGCTACGGAGACCATCTCGCCGCAACCGTTGACCCCGACATCTACGTTCGCCAGGCGGAGGTTCCGGCTGGCTTCGCCGACGTGATTGGTGCGGTGCAGCCGGCCGCCGCATCCGAGCCGGCACACTGGCAGGTGACATTCGCCGTCGCTGACAGGGACTCAATCGCCGAGCTCGCCGAGAAACTCGGCGGGACGGTTCTGGGCACGTCAGAGTACGAGTGGGCGGTCACCGCCAACCTTCGAGACCCGCAGGGCGCCGAATTCACGTTGAGCGAGTTCCGTCCGCCGGAGTGACGATCGTCGACAGTCTGTGAGACTGTGGGGCGTGCCAACAGATTCAGTACCACGCGCTTCCCGACGCCGACGGCGCCTCGGCATCGTCCTTGCGGCAATTGGCGTGATCGTCGCCGTCGTCGCCGGTTTGATCGCCTCGGGAGTGATCTGGCCCAATCGCGTCGCTGCCGCCGGGTATGAGACCCGCGGAGTCGATGTCTCCGTCTATCAGGGCGAGATCGACTGGCAGGTACTCGGCAGCGAGAACATCGATTTCGCGATCATCAAATCGACCGAAGGATCGGGATCGCAGGACTCGCAGTTTGCCGCGAACTGGAAGGGTGCTCAGAAAACCGACCTTGTCGTCGGCGCCTACCACTTCATGAGCTTCGAGAGCGCGGGTGAGACCCAGGCGCAGAACGTGATCAACACGGTTCCAGCGGATGCCGGAACGCTCCCGGTCACCGTCGACCTCGAGTACTACGGCGACTTCTACGACAACCCGCCAACCCGGGCTGAGGTCCAGAAAATCCTCGATCCTTTGCTTGCGGCCCTCGAAGAGCACTACGGAACCCCGCCGATCATCTACGCAACACAAAAGGCATACGACAGGTATCTCGTCGATGCCTATCCCGACAATCCGATCTGGATCCGATCGATTGCCGCGGAACCAACATTGCCTGACAACCGCGACTGGGTGTTCTGGCAGTACTCTCACCGCGACCGTCTCCCCGGTTATAACGGCGAAGAAGAATTCATCGACATGAACGTGTTCGACGGGACGA
The DNA here is from genome assembly GCA_045629445.1 of Mycetocola sp. Taxonomy (GTDB): domain Bacteria; phylum Actinomycetota; class Actinomycetes; order Actinomycetales; family Microbacteriaceae; genus Mycetocola_A. The sequence goes on from JAZQRG010000433.1 coordinate 8,928, forward strand.
TCGAGGATCTCCGCGCACTGACGCAGTAACGGCCGTTCGCCGTTACAGTCGTGGTCGTTGTGGGCAGACAAAAGCACATCCCGCCGGCGTCCTTTTGGCGCGCCACGCGCTTTACGGCCACACTGGATACACACCCCCATTTCGAGAAGAGTCATTTCATGCCTGAACCCGTCGATTCTCGCGTCGCCGTCTATATCGACTTCGACAACATCGTGATCTCCCGCTACGACCAGGTCCACGGCCGCGGGCAGTTCATGCGTGACCGCGCACGCGGTTTCAGCCCGGCTGACCGCCAGGCCGACCCGGAAGCTGCCGAAAAGCTCGCCCTGGCCACCGTCGATGTCGGAGCCATCATCGATTTCGCCTCCTCGTTCGGCACGCTCGTGCTCACCCGCGCATACGCCGACTGGTCCGCCCCGGTCAACGCCGACTACCGTGGCCAGCTCGTAAACCGGGCGGTTGACCTGGTCCAGCTGTTCCCCGCGGCGGCATACGCGAAGAACGGTGCAGACATCCGTCTCGCCGTCGACACGGTGGAAGACATGTTCCGCCTCCCTGACCTCACCCACGTCGTCATCGTCGCAGGCGACTCGGACTACATCCCGCTCGCCCAGCGCTGCAAGCGCCTCGGCCGATACGTCGTTGGCATCGGCGTCGCCGGGTCGACGAGCCGCTCGCTCGCCGCCGCTTGCGATGAGTTCGCCACCTACGACGCGTTGCCAGGCATCAAGGCGCTCCCGGCGACTCCCGTCGTCGAGAAAAAGGCCGCCGCAGACGCTCCAGCGACCGAGAAGCGACCGTCACGGTCAAAGAAGACGCCAACGGATGCCGTCGCGGAGGAACCCACGAAGGAAGCGGCATCACCGACGGCTCTGGTTTTCTCCGGCCCCGACATTGCCGCGGCACCGCCACGGCGCCGTGCATCACGACGCGCCGCCTCTCCTGACCCGGTGATCGAGGACGAGCCCGAGGACGAACCAGACCCCCAGGAGGTCGCAACCGGTCTTCTGGAACGGGCTCTCCGGCTCGGGCACGAGAAGGACGACGCCGACTGGCTTCACAGCTCGAACGTCAAGACCCAGATGAAGCGCATGGACCCGTCGTTCAGCGAAAAGGCGCTGGGTTTCCGGTCGTTCTCCGACTTCGTGAAATCGCGGGATTCGATCGCTGAGATCGATGAATCGAACACCGCGAGGCTGGTCCGGCTCGCACCGGACCTCTCCGACGACTAGACACGGGAGTAGCGTGTGGCCAACGAATCACCCACCGAGTTCCCGCGGGAGATCGGCGCACCTGCCCGTCGCGCTCTCGCGCTGAATGGTTACTCGACATTCGACCAGTTGACGCGCGTCACGGCTTCGGACCTCCTCGCGCTTCACGGTGTCGGCCCGAAGGCGGTCCGGATCCTGGCCGCGTGCCTCGCGGAGCAGGGGCGAGGGTTCTCGGCATAACCGCTCGGCGCGTCCACAGTTCACCCACTGCGAGTGATTCGCTGCGGATGTGCACGGTGTGTACTGGACCGATCGGGTCCGACCCTTTCGGACCGGAAGGGAGAGATGATGTGCCGATGGCTTGCATACTCCGGATCGCCGGTGTTGCTTGAAGATTTGCTCTACAAGCCCGCGAATTCACTCGTGGTGCAAAGCAAACACTCACGGATGGGTGCTGAAACCGTCAACGGCGACGGGTTCGGTGTCGGTTGGTACGGTGCCCATGAGACCCCGGGCATCTACCACAGCATCGAGCCGGCGTGGAATGACCGCAACCTTCTGGAACTCTCGGCACAGGCATCCGCTGGCCGGGTCTTTGCCCATATTCGCGCCTCGACCGGGTCGCCAGTTCAGCAGTCCAACTGTCATCCGTTCAGGCACCGCAACTGGCTGTGGATGCACAACGGGTCGATCGCCAGCTTCTCCACAGTGAAGCGTGACCTGACGTTCGCCGTTGATCCGGACCTGTACCCGCACATCGAGGGCTCAACCGACTCTGAAGTGTTCTTCTACCTCGCGCTCACCTTCGGGCTCGAGGAGAATCCGCGCGCTGCCGTCGCGAGGGCAGTCGGCTTCATTGAGGAAACCGGCAGGCGTCACGGCGTTCAGTTCCCGATTCAGATGACGGTTGCGACGACGGACGGAGACACCACCTGGGCGTTCCGTTACTCGAGCGAGGGAATGTCGCGCACGCTGTTCCGGAGCACGGACATTTCTACGCTCCGTCACCAGTATCCGGACAACCCGATTCTTCACGAACTGTCGGACGACGCCCGGCTGATCGTGTCGGAGCCGCTCGGCGACCTGCACGGAGCCTGGCAGGAGATTCCAGAGTCGTCCTGCATCGTCGTGCGGGGCGGCGAGGCCCAGTTGCATGACTTCGAGCCGGCAGCGGCGCCAGCGACGGTTGGTTGAGTCAGCTTTCCTTACTGAGGATCTCGGCGAGGCGGCGGAGCGCGGGAAGACTCGCCTGAATCTGCTCAAGTTCCTCGTCAGAGAGGTGCGCTGCAGCGCTGCCAAGTGCATCGGACCACGCCGTTTCGAGGAGCGTTTTGATGCCGAGCGACTCTTCGGTCGGATACAGCGCCACGTACCGCTTATCGGCCGGGTCCTGCTTGCGGGTGATCAGTCCGCGCACCACGAGTTCCTTGAGCTGGGTGCTCACGTTGCTGAGCTGTCGGCCGAGCCTGGACGCGAGATCGGCGACGGTGATGCCCGGGTTGCTCTCGATCACACGGACGATGTCGAACACACCGTTCGACAGGGCCGGAACGCCGGTGCCCTCGTGTGACTTGCGGCGCACGTCAGCGGAGATGTCCATGAGCGCGACGGCGAGCTCACGGGAATCAAGCGTGCTGGCTTCAGCGGCGGCGGGAGCGTTTTCCATGGCTTCAGCCTAGGGTGCTCGACCGGACCTCTCGTTCACCGAACTCGAGGTCGACCGCGCAGGTTCTCCCCGGGCGGCACACGGGCTCACAACCCCGAGGCCAGCCTTCGCTGCACAATTCAGGTCCGACAGTTGGGTTGCCACGAAGGCCGGACTAGGGTTCTGTTGCAGACGCACGATCGCGGGCGATCTATGAACACCGCGAGGAATTGAGGCGGACGGGAGCGAGCGTGACATCATCCGCGACGAAGGTGGTCTTGTTCCTCGTGACAATGGCTCTGATTGTTGGCTTCCAGGCGAGCGCGCCTTCTCCGGCCTTCGCAGCTCCGGATGCGCCCGTCCTCGTGAATCCCATCGAGGGCGAGCGCCTCACATCACCCCTATCGGCCGCCACGGGGACGGGAACCCCTGGTGCTGTGATCCACGCTCGGGGCTCGACATTGCAGGATGTCACCGTGGACGCTGGGGGCAACTTCATCATCGGATTTCTCCCCCCGCTTTTCTTCGGAGTTCACAGCCTTACCCTGACACAAGAAGTGGACGGAGAGATCTCCGTTCCACTGACCACCAACTTCAGTGTCGTGCCCCCACCACCGACCTTGACAACTCCGCCGCCCGGCATTGAGATACCAGTGTCTGAAACCCCCCTCACCCTCAGCGGCATGGCTGTCGGCGGCGCCACGATACGAGTGAGCATCGACGGAGTCGAGCAGCCAAACCAACCGCAGGCGAATCAGGGATGGTCTGTAACCCTCGCCGATCCGCTGAGCGCCGGCCCCCACTCGATAGTGATAACCCAGGAGATCAGCGGTGCCGTATCTGATCCCTTGATAGTTTCGCTGGTGGTTCGTGCGCCTGACGTTGCTCCCCCTGCAGCACCGGATGGACCGATTGCACCGACCGCACCCACCGCACCGGACGCACCCACACTGCCTGAAACTGGCACTGCCACGCAGGAACCATTTTGGCTTGCGCTCGGTTTGGTAGCCGCCGGGTGCGCCATCGCGGCGCGTCGCCGCGCGCGTAACGCCTCCTGAGCGCAGATCGGCACGAGGGTCGACCGGGTGAGCCGTTGGCCGTCCCGCATTCTGGCCCGAGATTAGATCATGGATTCCAGACCAGCCAGCAGGATCTGTTCGATGCCGTCGGCGGCCGTTGGTCCCTTTTTCCTCAGGAACGGAGAGCAATAGTTATAGACGGTCATTGATCCACCGGCGATAAATGGCGAATCGGGATCGGTTCCGCCGGCATAACACGGATGGTTCATGAGCTCATCGCTCGGGATATACGAGGGCACCTCGTTCGCATACCCGTTGAACCAGATCTGGTTGGAACCGCCGTGCGCCGAGCGCAGGGCGACCGCGTAGCCGGAAACCACCTCTCCACCGCAGAACACGATATGAAGGCCGGGTTCACCACCGAAGAACCACACTTGAACCGGTAGCGTCACTGAGTTGCTGAATGTCTGTGCATCCACCTGCTCGATCATGCGCTGCGCGTGCCGGATAGCAAAGCCGGCAAGCGGCATCGTGAGCCGGGAAGCGTAGGCCGCTCGGACATCGGCGAGGGTTCCTGCCGTTGGCCTGTCAAGCGGAAGTACCAGTTCTGCGTACGCGGTGCGAATGGGCCCTGTCAGGCGTCTTCCGGGCACTTCTATGCCGTTTGCGACCGTCGCCCCCAAATCCTGGCCGAGGCTGTCCGCGACGACAAAGGATCCACGCAGGGCTGGATTCTGATCTCCAGCCGGACCGAGGAGAAACTGGGCGGAGATTCCTTCCCCGGATGCCTCCACTTCCTTGATTGCCTGAGCGGGGTAGTCGGGGTCGAAGAGTACCTGGCTTCCCGCAACCACCGGATGAGCGCCGTAGCCAAACAGCACCGCCGACGGCGCGCCATCGAGCTTTCGCGCCACCAATACCGGAGCATCGCGTTCAACGTAGGGCAGGCCCTCGCGATTGACGGAGAAATTCTCATCGACAAACTGATAGTCGAGCGTGCACTCGACCCGAGGGGCCAACAAGGTGGCTCGCACAAGGCTGACGATGTCGTCAACGAGAGCGTCACAGTATGCGGCGACATCCGCCAGATCAGCGATGTTGTATGCGATGAACGGATCGAGTTTCTCGACCAGGACCGGGCCGTTGTGTGTGTGCGTCGCCGTGAGAACGAAATCAGAATTTCTCACTCCCAGTCCGGTCACGCGTGAACGAATTGAGTGGTGTGTCTGGTGACCGAAGGCGAGAACGTCGGCGGTAACCACCACGTTCGGTCGCCCGTCGTCCCAGAAGATCGTGCAGCGCGCATAAAGGGGCTCATTGATCCCCTGCGCCATTCGAGGAGAGTCGACGCCGTATCCAGCCATAGGGAATTCAGATCCCGGTGTTATGTCGACCGATCCGGTCGACACGGCCATGCCCATGAGCTACCTCCGCACTGCCCGACTTTATTCTCGTGCAGAGGGCCTGGCAAGAGGCGACCGAGCAGCAACGCGGCCGGAACGTCCAGCGTGTGGACATTCCGGCCGCGCATCACGAGGCTCATCTGACGAGCGTCGCTACCGGGTCGAATGCTGATTTCTCAACCAGCGTTGGTCGTCTTTCGGATCAGGCGCTCGTGGCATCCTGAACTTCGCCGACCAGCTCTTCGATGATGTCCTCGAGGAAGAGCACACCTGTCGTGTTGCCGTCGGCGTCGAACACACGCGCGACGTGCGCGCCGGTGCGGCGCATCGTCGCGAGAGCGTCTTCGAGTTCGCTTCCGCTGTACGCCGAGGCGAGCCGCCTCACACGTTTAGTCGGCACGGGACTTGTGAAGGCCTCAGGCGAGGTGAGGTCCATGACGTCCTTGAGGTGCAGGTAGCCCGTGGGTTCGTCAGCACCGTTGGTGAGGATGTACCGCGAGTAACCGTGCTCGGCGACAGCGGAACGGATGTCTGCTGGCGTCGCCCCGAGCGGCAGGAGAACCATCTCGCTGATGGGCACCTCGACATCGGCAACGGTTTTACCGGTGAACTCGAACGCTGCGCTCAGCGTTCCTGACGCATCGACCAGCACACCCTCACGGGTGGACTGTTCGACGATGTTCGCGACCTCATCGAGCGTGAACGCGCTGGTGGCTTCGTCCTTCGGCTCCACCTTGAAGAGGCGCAGAACACCGTTCGCCACCGTATTGAGTGACCAGATCACCGGGTTGAACACCTTCGCGACCAGGACGAGCGGCGGCGCCAGGATCAGTGCCGCGCGGGTCGGCACCGAGAACGAGATGTTCTTGGGAACCATCTCGCCGATCACGACGTGAAGGAACGTGACGATGAGCAACGCGACGATAAACGCGATGATGCCGATCGCCTCGGCCGAGAGCGAAGTGAACCCGAGCGGAATCTCCAGGAGGTGGTGGATCGCTGGCTCAGACACGTTGAGGATCACGAGTGAACAGACGGTGATGCCGAGCTGGCTCGTCGCGAGCATGAGCGTCGCGTGTTCCATCGCCCACAGGGTGGTCTTAGCCGCTTTGCTTCCGGCTTCCGCCTTGGGCTCGATCTGTGACCGGCGTGCGGAAATAACGGCAAACTCAGCGCCGACGAAGAAGGCGTTGACGAGAAGGAGGACCACCAGCCAGATGATTCCGGGGAGGTACTCACTCATGTCCAAGCTCCTTGATCAGGGTGTCAACAATGTCGTCGTGTGCGGTGTCCGGGTCGGACGGTGTGAATCGCAAACGGTCGACGTGGGTTCCGTCGACACGTTCCACGCGGAGGACGCCGCCGTCGATGACGACCTCGTCGCCCAGTTCAGGGATCCGATCGAGTTCGTCACTGACGAAACCAGCGACGGTGTCGTAATCGCCGTCCTCAGGTACCGTGACACCCGCCCGCTCGAGGAGTTCGTCAGGGCGCAGCGAGGCATCGAAGGTGATCGATCGTCCGGTGCGGACGATCCCGGCACGAGCACGGTCGTGCTCATCCTCGAGTTCGCCAACAATTTCCTCGACGAGGTCTTCGAGGGTGACGATGCCAGCGGTTCCGCCGTGCTCGTCTGAGACGATCGCAACCTGGAGTCCCTGCTTGCGCAGCATACCGAGAAGGGTGTCGACGCCCATCGACTCGGGCACCCGGAGCGGTGGCCCCATGAGCTCGGCGGCCGTGGTCGACTCGCGCTGGGTGAGGTCGAGCGCAAATGCCTGCTTGACGTGAAGGACACCGAGGATGTCGTCGGGGTCACGGCCGATCACCGGGAACCGTGAGTATCCCGTCGAGTTGGCGCGGACGACGATGCTGGCCGCCGTTTCATCGGCACGCACCGAGGTCATACGCACTCGCGGTGTCATGACGTCAGCGGCTGACCGGTCGGAGAACCGCAGTGTGCGGTTCAGGAGTGTGGCGTGGTCCTGGTCGAGAACGCCTTCAAGAGCAGACCTGCGTACGAGCGAGCTGAGTTCCTCAGCGCTTCGCGCCCCGGAAAGTTCTTCCTTGGGCTCAATTCCGAACGATCGGATGATCGCGTTCGCCGTGTTGTTGAAGAGCGAGATGACAGGCCGGAACACCGTGGTGAACAGGGTCTGGAATGGAACGACGAACTTGGCGGTCGCGAGCGGAAGGGCGAGTGCGAAGTTCTTCGGCACGAGCTCTCCGATGATCATCGAGAAAATCGTCGCGATCAGGATGCCGACGACGGCACCAACACCGGGAACGATTCCATCGGGGACTCCGAGGTTCAGCAGAGGCGTACGCAACAGCGAGCTGATGGCCGGCTCAAAGGTGTATCCGGTCAGCAGCGTCGTAAGCGTGATGCCCAATTGCGCGCCTGACAGGTGTGTCGACGTGATACGCAAGGCCTTGATTGTCGGGCCGAGACGTTTCTCACCCCGAGCCTGCCGTGCTTCAAGGTCATTACGGTCGAGGTTCACCAGGGCGAACTCGGATGCGACGAACATGCCGGTTCCGGCGGTCAGCAGGAGGCCGACGCCCAGCATCAGTAACTCATACATATGGCAGCCCCCTCCGATCCGTTGCTAGAACGTCGTCAAGAGAGGGCGCGGGTCTGTGAGAGGGAGGGTCATCCATGATGCTTAACAGGATACTGATGGCTTGCCGAGAAGAGGCCGGGAGCTCCGTGGTGTCAGTTGCTGACCCTCGCTTCGATTCTGTCCCGACGTGCCCTCTGCCGTTCTTCGCTATGCCAGTCTGGCTCCATGAACGTCATCTTCCCCGCTCCGCTCGTGCCCGGCGATCGCATCGGCGTCACAGCGCCATCGAGCGGAGTGGGTGAAAGGGAACGTGGCCGGCTCGACTTTGCCGTCGGGTGGCTTCGCGACCGTGGTTTCCACCTCGAGGTCGGCGAGTGCATGGACGGGACCTCTCACATCAGCGCGCCGGCATCCGTGCGCGCTGCAGAGCTCATGCGGATGCTGCTCGATCCCGAAATCCGAGCGGTGATTCCACCGTGGGGCGGCGAAACCTCCATCGACCTCCTGCCCCTGCTGGACTTCGACGCGCTCGCCAGCGCCGAGCCGACCTGGTTCATCGGATACTCCGACGTCTCGACGCTCCTCACGCCGGTGACACTCCGCGCAGGCTGGGCAACGGTTCACGGCCCCAACCTCATGGACACGCCGTATGAACTGCCCGAGACACTCACTTCCTGGCTCGATGTCGCGATGGCGCCCCGGGGCAGCGTGAACCGTCAGACGCCGGCGAACCGGCACCGAGCCAACGACCACGACGACTGGTTCGCCCAGCCAGACGTCACGCGTCACACCTGGACTGGCACCGGAACCTGGCGCCGCCTCGACGCGGGAACAATCCCGGTGGATGCCGTCGGCCGGTTGATCGGTGGATGCATCGAAACCCTCGCGAACGTCGCGGGAACGCCGTTCGGCTCGACCGCCTCGCTTCGCGGGCCTTCAAACGACGACGCAACAATCGTCTATGTGGAAGCAGCTGAAGATAACGCGTTCGATATCTGCAGGAACCTGCACGGCATGAAGCTGGCCGGGTTCTTCGACGGAGCATCCGCCGTTCTCGTCGGGCGAACGGCAGCGCCGGATACGGACTCACTGACTCAGGACGAGGCGGTCCTCGATGCGCTCGGGTCCCTGGGCATTCCGATCGTCGCCGACATCGAGTGTGGTCACGTCCCACCCCAGATGGCGCTTGTGAACGGTGCTCTCGCCCGCGTCGTTCACTCCGACACCGAGAGCTTTGTCGAGCAACGGCTTGGCTGAAGGCTGGCAGCTACCCGAGCGGCTCGACAACAGCACCGTTGCCGGGAATCCCGGCTGACCACGCCCGCACCGGCCTCCTGCGATTCTCCTGCTCGCTGAATCGACGGAACTCGAGAGGGATGCCACGAGCGATCGCAAGATCCTCGCTGTCCATCACCTGCAGGTGCACGTGTGGCTGCGTGGAGTTTCCGGAGTTGCCGCACGCAGCGACACGCTGCCCCACCGTGAGCCGATCACCGACGCCGACCCGGAACGAGTTCAGCTGAAGGTGGACGAGGGCGACGAAGCCAGGGCGCTCATCGATGCGGATAATGACGTGATTACCCGCGATCGCGGCGATCCCCTCCCGCAGCCTTTCCCGTTGGCCGAGCAGGTACGGCAGGAGCGTAAGCGGCGACCGACGTGCATCATGGTCGGGCTCTCCGTCGTGCAGAGCGACAACGGTGCCGTCGCACGGCGCGAGGATCGGTCGACCGAATGAGTAGAAGCGCTCGGGCGGTTCGGTGCCAGCGACGGCGCCCCACCCCGACCGTGACGCCGTCCGGCGCCGGGAATCAACGCCGACGAAGTCGATGGCGTATCGCTCACCGAGCAGGTCGGTGCCGTGACTCGGCACGCGGTCCGCCGGGCTGTTCTGCACCAGCCACGGTCCCGTGAACGGAAGGGTGAGGGTGACCGGATCCGGTTGGAACCGGGGCTGCGCTGCCGTCATCGCAGCAGTCTACGACCGGCATCGGCTGCGTTGGGAGTGTCGGTGCGCGGGGTGATTATGGGAGAACGAAGGCAGACAGCAAAGGAGCACGCCATGACCATTGCAGTGACGACCCCGACCGGTAACGTCGGCGCACATCTGGTGCGCCTCCTGATCCAGGCCGGCGAACGACCGACGATCCTTGCGCGAGATCCGAACACGCTCGCTGCCGACGTTCGCGAGGCATCCGATCTGTTCGAAGTCGACCAGGGCGATGTCGACGCCGTTGTTCGCGCCACCCGAGGTGTCGAGACCGTGTACTGGGTGAATCCGCCAACCGATGACGACGACCCGGTTGCCGGGTACACCCGCATGGGCCGGTCGGGCGCGACCGCGGTCACCGCAAACAACATCCGGCGAGTAGTTTTCCAGTCGAGCGCGGGAGCCGAGGCACGACGGGGTTTCGGGGAGATCGACGGGCTCGGAGCGACGGAAGAACTGTTCAACGCGACCGGTGCCGACGTATGCCACCTGCGCTGCGGTTACTTCTACAGCAACCTGTTGATGGATGCCGACGCGATCGCGGCAGGTGAGCTGACGACGACGTTGCCGCTCGATCTTCGATTTCCATGGGTCGCGCCTGCCGACATCGCCGTTGTCGCTGCGATGCGGTTGCTCTCCCCCGTGTGGGCCGGGCGCACAACTCAGGGCGTCCACGGGCCCGCGGATCTCTCTTTTGCCGATGTCGCGCGCATTCTCAGCCAGGTTCCCGGCACCACAGTGACGGCGCGACAGGTCAGCGAGAACGAGGTCGCCGCCGGCTTGCGTTCGTTTGGGTTCTCCGAGATGCAGATCGATGGCATCCTCGGGATGGCACGCGGAATGCAGTCAGGGTTCACGTCGGAGAACCCGCGGACCCTGCGCACGACGACACCGACGACGCTCGCCGCGTGGGCGACCGACCACCTCGCCGAGCGGTAGTCCGCACAATCGCTACCGAGCGTGACGGTACGTTGATGGCATGACACGTAAGACAAGCGAGTCGCGGGTCGCCTGCATCACCGGTGTTGGGCGCAAGAACGGAATCGCACGCGCGATCGCCCTCCGTCTCGCGCACGACGGATTCGACATCGCGTTCAACTACTGGACTCCGTACGAGCAACGGATGTCGCTGGGCGGCTCGCCCACCGACCCATCCGATATCGCTGACGAGATCCGCGCGACGGGAAGGCGAGTCCTTCCGATCGAGGCCAATCTCGAAGATCCTCTCGGCCCTCCCCTCGTCATCCAGCGTGCGGAAGCAGAACTCGGACCTGTCTCGACGCTCGTGCTCGCCCATTCGGAATCGGTCGACTCGGGCATTCTCGATACGACAGTGGAGAGCTTCGACCGTCACTTCGCCGTCAACACGCGAGCGGCGTGGCTTCTGATCCGCGCCCTCGCTGAGCAGATCCCACCCGACGGCGGCTCGATCATTGCCCTCACGAGCGACCACGTTGTCGGCAACATGCCGTACGGCGCCAGCAAGGGCGCCCTCGACCGGATCGTCATCGCCGCAGCACGCGAACTCGGCGGACTCGGGATTTCCTCGAACGCTCTCAACCCCGGTCCCGTCGACACCGGCTGGATGAACGACGAAATCCGTGAATCAGGAATCGCGCGGCAACCGACCGGCCGGCTCGGTACACCCGACGACATCGCCGGCGTGGTGAGTTTCCTCGCCTCCCCCGAGGGTCGCTGGGTGTCCGGCCAATTGGTTAAGGCCGACGGGGGCTTCTCGGTCTAACCTCAGACGCGCGGTACTTCACCGCGCAGCGGGAGCGCACGGACACTGTCGAATCGGCGCAGCGTCCCGTCGATCGGGTCGGTAAAGCTCAACTCGCTCGCGAGCAGTTGGAGCGGATGCGCGAAGTCATCCACCGACACATCCCGAACCACCGGATACAACGGGTCTCCGCTGATCGGGATACCGAGGCTCAGCATGTGCATCCGAAGCTGGTGCGTGCGACCGGTTCGTGGCGTCAGGCGGTACACCGCCCGCCCGTCGCCGAGCACGGATTCCAGTTCCACGAGTGACTCTGAGTTGGCCGGGAGGTCGGCGGCGACCTCAGCCTGCATGTGTCCCCTCCGCTTGATCAGGTGGCTGGTGACCGTGGTCGGGAGTTCGAGGTCGTCACGCAGTCGGGCGAGCGCACGATAGACCTTCCCGACCTCTCCGCGCTGGAACATCGTCTGGTAGTCCGCGCGCCAGCGCTTCTCCGTCGCGAGAATCAGCAGTCCGGATGTCACCCGGTCGAGTCGGTGGAGCGGTGAGAGTTCGGGCAGGTCGAGTTCGGCGCGGAGCCGCACCACAACACTCTGCTGCACGTGCCTGCCCCTCGGAATCGTCGCGAGAAACGGTGGCTTGTCGATCACAACGATTCGCTCATCACGGTGCACGACGTGAATATCGCCGGGAACGGATGCTTCCTCCCGCAGATCACGATGGAACCAGACGAAGGTGTGTGGCCGGTAGGGATCGGTCCCCACGACAGCAACGCCCGACTCGTAAACGAACCGCTCGTGGGCGAGAAAGGTGTCGACGTCGATGAACTCCGACAGTCGCGCGTCGAGCCAGGCACCCATCGTGAGCCACGGGTCAGGCCGCGACCGGTCGAGATCGGCGGTCCGCATCCAGGCCGGATCAAGCCCATGACGCTGCGGAAGTGGTGAGCGTGGGGGCATCCACCGATGGTAACCGGCATCCAACCAGCGCGAGTACCGTCGTCGTCCGACCATCCCTTCGTGAGACCGATCGACAAAATCATCGCGAGAAGCGTGTGCAGCGATAACCTGAGTCCGTGCGCTGCCGGCCGGCAGCGTCGAAGCACCGTCGATCGCCAGGAGAATGATGGGCATCCCCGTTCTGAACGTGCGCCGCGCGCGAACGACATCTCGTTTTCTTCGGTCACTCCTCGCACTGGCGATTGCCGTGCCCACCCTCGTCGTCGCTCTTGCCGTTCCCGCTCACGCGAGGGTCACAGCCGCGCCGAGCGACGTGCCCACCGTTGTCAGAGCGGCCGTTGACGACTCCCAGAACAACGCCGGTCCGCCCAGCCGTGGTGGCAACTACATGCACGACGCGGATGCCGCCTGGGTGCGTCCTGTCGCGGGAAAGATCACCTCGAAGTACGGTCCGAGGCCCGTCATTTGCACCCCAGCCGGTTGTTCCGCCACATTCCACGACGGCGTGGACTTCGGTTCGGCATGCGGCACCCAGATTAAGGCGATCTCCCCCGGCCGGGTCGTCGAGGCGCGCACCGCGGGCGCTTTCGGTGAACGGATCACCATCGACCACGGAAGCGGACTTGAGTCGGTATATGGACACCTCCAGGCCGGCTCATTCACCGTGTCGGCTGGACAGCACGTCAAGGCGGGGACAATCATCGGCAAGGTCGGTATGACCGGAGTCGCCACCGGCTGTCACCTCGACCTGAAGATCCGCACCGGCGCATACATCGACCCAGGCCCCTTCCTCGCCTTCCGCGGAGTCACGCTCTAACGACCGACGCACCCCACGGCATCCGCGACCGAGGTCACTACTTCCGGACGAGAGCCTCTGTTCCGCCGTATGCTCTCGACCGAAGCTGATGCTTTCGTACGCGAAAAAGCCCTCGCGCGCACCGGCGGCCATGAGTTACTGTCGTCGCGTGCGACTGGTTACCTGGAACGTCCTGTGGCGATTCGATCCTGACTGGACATCACGTCACACACGGATCCTCACCGTGATGGCTGGCCTTCGCCCAGACATCGTCGGCCTTCAGGAGTCATGGGGCACAACCGCCGAAACGCAGGCGGATACGATCGCTCGCTCTCTGGGAGGCTACGCCGCCTTTGCCGCGCCATCGCTGCCACCGCCACCGAGGCCGCCGGAGCGGCCCGACCAGCAGGGGGTCTCGATGGGCGTCGGCCTCGTCAGCCGGTGGCCGATCCTTCGCCACGAGGTGCACACACTGCCCGTCACTCACCGTCAGATCGCGCCGGTCGCCCTCGAGGCGCGGATCGAGGATGACCACGGCACCCCGTTTGACGTTCTCATCGCGGCGACGGAGTGGGAGCCTGAGTTCGCCGATGACCATCTCGCCCAGACCGAGCGTCTCGCCGAACTCATGGTCGAGGGCGACCCGGAAGTCCCGCGGTTCCTGCTCGCCGACCTCAACTGCGATGAGACGCAGTCAGAATTCGCACCGCTTGGGGCCATCGCTACAGACACGTGGCACCAGGGCGGTGGCGACCCAACCGCCGTCACCCTGAGTTCCGCGGTTCCGTTCGCACCCCGTGAGGCTGTGAAGGAAATTGATCGCCGCGTCGACCACATCCTCCTCCTGGGTTCCGGCGTTGCTGTCGACGCGGCCTTCACTCTCGACCACGTGATCGATGGCGAGTACCCCTCAGATCATTTCCCTGTCGTTGCCGATGTCAGACTCGGTGCGTCCTGATCCGCCGTTCGAGACCGCCGCGGGTCGCATGTCGGTCCTAGCATGGAGGCCATGCACACCTCACTGCCGAGAAGCACTCCCTCAGTACACTCCGTCGACGCCCGTGGCATCGCCTCGTTTATCACCGCGCTGGAAGCGGCGCCGAATGTCGAACCGCACAGCCTCATGCTTCTGCGCGACGGTCACGTACTCGCGGAAGGCTGGTGGGCCCCATATACGGCCGAACGGCCCCACCTGCTCTACTCGCTCAGCAAGAGCTTCACCTCGACCGCCGTCGGATTTGCCGTCGCCGAGGGGCTCCTGAACCTGGACGACACAGTTCTCAGCCACTTTCCCGAACTCGACACTGAGATAACGGATGCCCGCAGCCGCTCGATGCGAGTTCGTCACGTCCTCGCCATGGCGAGCGGTCATCGGGAGGAAACGCTCGACCGGGCATTGGCCATCGACCCGGACAACCTCGTGCGGGG
>JAZQRG010000434.1:0-2176 GCA_045629445.1 Mycetocola sp.
AGTGGGACAAGTCGGCCGAGTTTCTGGACTGGATGGGGTCGTGGCTCGACCTCGCCGCGCCATCGCTTTCGGCGGACGCCTCCGTGTGGGTGTTCGCATCCCCCGAGATGACGTCGGCGGTCGAGTCGGTCGTCGCTCAACGGTTCCGAGTCCTGAACTCTGTGCGCTGGATCAAGGAGCAAGGCTGGCACCAGAAGGCGGAACTCGCCGCTGCCCGATCCTTCCTAAGCCCGTGGGAGGGGGTCATCTTCGCCGAGCGGTTCGCCGACGCCTATGGCGACGCGGCCAAGGCGCTTCACAAGGAAGTATTCGCCCCGATCGGACGGTACCTACAGGTCGAAAGAGAGCGCGCCGGGGTGGGGCGTTCGGAGCTGGGACTATCGCTTGGATACTCGACGGCACTACCCGCGCGCTGGGAGGAGGGCTCCTCGCTCCCAACCGCCGACGCTTATCAGCGGATGCGCGACATCCTCAATCACGAGGGCTGCGAAGACAACTATCTGCGACGCGAGTACGAAGACCTGCGACGCGAGTACGAAGACCTGCGACGACCGTTCGCATTGTCCAAGCGTGACAGGTCGACCGACATCTTCACCTTCGGGACGGTGCCGCCATACCCCGGCAAGCATCCGTGCGAGAAGCCGCTAGGCCTACTCGCGCACATGATCGAGACGACAACTAGACCGGGCGACACGATCCTCGATCCGTTTGCAGGGTCCGGTGCCGTGCTCGACGCGGCGCGGTCGCTGGGTCGCAAGGCTGTCGGCATCGAGAAGGACGCCCACTGGTGCCGACAGATCGCCAACCGCCTCTCTCAGGACGTCCTCGATTTTGGGAGTGCCTCGTGAAATCTGCGATGAGGCAAGTTCGCCCAATCCAGTTGATTGACGGGTGCCATGAAGTCATCTAGGTTGCCCCCTTGACAAATCTGGACACCTGCTGGAAGATTGAAGCACGGCCACTCATCCCTCGGGACGGGTGGCTTTGCTCATTCCCGGGGAGGTCGAATGCCTCACGTCGACCATGCCGAGTCCACAGCCGAGCTCATCGAGTACCTGTGGCGGCAGTCTGCGCTTGCACCTTCCCCTGGACGCAGCCGCCGTATCGACGACGCCTTGGATGCGCTGATCGAACGCGGCTACCTAGAAACTCACTGATTCCGCTCGTTACGGAATCGCTTCATTTCCGCGGAATGAAGCCACATACTTCCCGCTTCACAGCCGACACACACCCCTACGGATACAGCGGCTAGATGCAAGCGGGTTAGACCTCGCTACCGAGGACGGTCCCACGCCGTTGAACGTGGCTCGCCGACAGCCCGCATGGGTGCCGGCAACAACTGAATAGCGCGAGGGCGGGGCCAGTACCGAAATTGTAGTGTTCAACGCTACGAAATCGTAGTGTCCCCGCTCTCGGCCTCATCTGATCCGCAGGACGCACAACGCCTCCTGCCGACGAGAGGGAAGAGCATGGCGCTCTCTGCCGCTGCACAGTCCATCGAATCCGGCGAAGGTGTCCCCTGGCGTACATGCGCCGTGTGTCACGCACTCGCCACGATCCCGCCCGACGAAGCCGCTGGCTTCCGGGCGCTCATGGGAAACAAGGCGCTCCGGTACAACGAGGTCGAACAGATCATCGCTGCTGACCCGGACACGCCACTCGTGATCCCATGGGCGACCATCTCACGCCATGCACGTGGTGGCTGCGACGCTCGTGAGCGTCTCCGATGAGCGGGCTCAAGGTCGGCATCGACCTCGACGGCGTCTGCTACCCGTTCCACCCGAGCCTCCAGCGGTATCTCGAGGAGCACGTCAAGCACCCGAGCGACTTTCCGGAGCCGACTCACTGGGACTTCTTTCTCGAATGGGGCCTGACGCTCGACGAATTCCTTCTGCACTGCAACGGTGGAGTTGACGCAGGGGTTGTGTTCTCGCACGGCGACCCTTTTCCTGGCGTTCATGACGCGCTCCATCGCATCAAGGACGCAGGCCACGCGATCCACTTCGTGACCGACCGCTCGTTCGGGCAACCCGGGGCGTCTGCGTCGGCGACTCTGTCGTGGCTAAAGCACCACGACCTGCCGTACAAGTGCATCACGTTCTCGTCCGACAAGACCGTCGCCAATGTTGACGTGTTTATCGACGACAAGGTCGAGAACTACCTCGCGGTGCGTGAC
>JAZQRG010000435.1:0-14708 GCA_045629445.1 Mycetocola sp.
GTACGCACGCATTGCGGCCTCCTGGGCGTCGGCAAGTGCATCTTCCACTGACTTGTCGCCGAGCAGTGCTGAGGCGACGGCGTTCTTCAGCTCACTCTGGATCTCCTGCCCAGCGGGCGAAGCTCCGAACGACTCACCCTCTCCGACGACGTCGTAGAAGGTGGAGATCGTCTGGTCGAATCCGGGGATTCCGCTCTCTTCAACGAACTGGTCACGAATCGCCTGGTCGGCAGCCGGGGAACCGGTAAACAGACCGGTGTTGATTGCCCCCGGTGTCTCCGAAATGGTTGTCGCACGAGCGTCACCAGCGGCCATCCACGCGTCTTCAGACGTGAGGTTGAGAGCCCACGCACACGCGGCATCCGCATTCTTGGCGCCAGCCGGGATCACGAAGGATGTTCCGCTTGCGACGGTGAATGGCTCACCCTCAAGGTTCTTGAAGGGGACAGCCTCGATTTGTACTTGCTCCACGTAGGGGGTGAGGACGTTCACGTACCACTGGGCGTTGATCTGGGCTGCGACCTGGTCAGCAACGTATGGGTTGTTGTCACCGAAGGTGTCGAACGAGTCAGTGAAACTCTTGACCTTCGCGTATCCACCCTGCGCATCAGTCAGTTCCTTGAGGAAGCTGACCGCTTCAACGTTCTCGGGCAGGTCGAGAGTTGGAACACCCTCGTCGTCCATCAGCGCACCGCCGTAGCCAAGAATCCACAGACCCGCCTGGTCAGTGGATTTCGCGTCGAAGCCCAGCATTGACGGGTTGCCACCACTCTCTTTGTACATCTTCGTGACTGCCTGAAGCAGCACATCGGGCTGCGAGGTGTCGATCTGGTCTGCGGTGACGCCCGCTGCGTCCATCGCTCGCTTGTTGAGCATGATTGCGGGCGGCTGGTAGAACTGGGGAACGCCCCAGGTCTTGTCGTCCAAGGTCAAATCGTCCATCACCGACGGGTAGTAGCTCTCGTCTGGATCGACGTTGTGGGCTGCAAAGCACTCGTCGAGGGGGATGAGCAGACCCTGCGCGGCGTAGGTAGCGACAAACTGGCGGTCCATCTGCACGACGTCAGGGACGTTTCCGCTCGCAACACGAGTCGTGAACTTCTGTGCATCGAATGCGGTCTGGTCGATGGTGATCTCGACGTCGTCGAGTTGCCCTTCCGCATAGTCCAGCCGAGACGTTCCCACGTCGTCAGCGTTGTCGAAGCCCCACGCGGAGAGGGACCCCGACGGGCTGTCACTGAAGGATGTGTCCTCAGCGGCACCACCGCCACCGCCGCCGCAGCCCGTGAGAATGACCACCGAGGTTGCCACCGTCACAGCCAGGAGCGCGTTCTGCCTCTTTTTCATCTGTGTTCCCTTTCGAAGAATGGGGATCGGCGTCATCGTCGATCCGACAGGCGGGATTCCGGGCAAGCTGGAATCCTTTCCACACGTGCAAGCTAGCCCAGCACACAGGAGTAAACAAGGGGTTGCATGCGGAAATCCGCATGACCGTTCTCGAACCGATATCCGCGGTACTCCTGACGGCATGGCGTGTGCCGAAGGTGGTCTGAGAACGATCCCATACTCGGGAGCTTATTTGGCCGTCGGTACCCCGACAGGAGTGACAGTCGGAGCCATTTCCGGAAGGCGCTTCCGTGGCATCGTTGCCAGCGGATGCTGTCGGTCAGTCGTCCGCGCGGGCGCCCGAAAGATCAACCCCTTACGTTCATTCCCGGTGTGCCTTATCGTCGGGCCCAGCGGATCGGAAAATGTGGCTGGCGCCGGCGGAAGGATTTCTCCGGTCGATCAAAGGAGTCGAATTCATGGCGAAATCACAGACCCTTCAGAACGACGCTGTCATCGTTTGGGCTCTCGTCGCGTCCGCTGCAGCGTGCCTCGCGTCCACTGTCACCGTCGTCACGAGCTTCGTGATGATGCGTCGCGCGTATGGGCTCGCAGGAAACCCAGCAGCGACGGACTACCGTCCGCGGAGCATCCTCGATGTAACGCGAGCGGCCCCTGTTCGACACGCTGCGGCGGTTCCGCCGGAAAACCCGCACTCTCCGCCGACGCCACCGCTCGGCAGTCCCCAGGTCCGGCGCTGATCACTGCCCATCACGGCTTGAGGCGGGGTTCGGCTGTTCCCGTTGTCGAGTTCGCGAGATCTTCCGCTCCCGGCTCCGGCAGAGGTGCAACGGCATCTTCGGTCCCCGACTCCGGGGAGCCGCTCCGGGTGGTCTCGAGATCCTGGCCCTCATCGTGCGCTGGGCCGCCGGCATCCGTTGGCCACTCCAACAGGTCGATTTCGACCACCGGCTGATCCGCATCGCGGGGAACCCGGAACGAACGCACCTGGCTCGGGCCAAAATCTGCCTCGATCGTGCGCCCGATGATCGGGAGGTCGATTCGCGCTGCCGCGTGACTGCCCCGCGTCTCGACCGCTCGCACAATGAGGTCCGCGGTGCCCGATTCTGCGTCCGTGCTGACGGCGTCCTCTGAGCCTTTGAGGGCGGTGACCATCACGGCGCCCCCGTCGTCAGACGCAAAAGAGTGGCGGGCGGGAAGAACGCCGCCGTGCGATGACTCGAGCATGGCCCGAACCGGTGACCCGAGCAGGGTCGCCCGACGGGTGGGGTCGGCCGCTCGCCAGTCGCCGGTGTGCGGCACCAGCTCATAGCTGAATCGCTGGATGCCCTGGTCCTGGTGCGAGTAGATGCCGTCGTCTTCGAGCATCCTCGGGTCGTGCCAGGAGTACACCGGGCTGCGGGTTGCGGTGATCCCGATGCTTGGTTCTGCACCTGGCGACACATCGAACGCGTGCTTGTTCGTCGTGATGAGCGTGAGCCCTGCCGGCGCGCCGTCGAGCGATCCGCTGAGGTCGACCCAGGACTGTGCCGGTTCCTCGGCCCCGTCGGCGGGGCGCTCGATGGAGCCGAAAGGAATCTCGTATGTCGCTCGAGGCAAATCCAGCGTCGTCGGGAACCGCAGCTTGAGAAGGTGCGCCTTCTCGCGCCAGTCGAGTGTCACGTTCACGCGGAGAACGGGCGAGTCTCGATCGAGCACGAGTTCCTCGACGAGCGTCGATGCGCCCCATGAACGTTCGATTCGAACCCGGGAGCGCAGGGGGCCCGTCTCCCGAACCACGATGCGATCCGTCGCCATCGATGCGCCGTCCCAGGCGTACGACACCACACGGTGACCCCAGGTGTCGGTGGGATCCTCACAGATCTGGGTGTGGGTCGTGCCAGTGACGCCAGCCATGACGTCGAGACCGTTCACCTTGTCGAGGTAGCTCGAGATCCAGCCCGAGACCGGGTCCAACTCGATGCGCACGAACGCATTCTCGAGCACGGCGTCGCTCACCGATAGCGCCCCGAGTCCCGGCTCAGCGGTCGAAGGCGCAGGTCCGGGCCGAAGGCGGTAGAGCTGGTATCCGAGAGCGGGAAGATCCGCGCGGAAGATGAAGGCGCCGCGGCTTGAGTCGCCCGTCGTTGCCGTCGTCTGCGTCGCCTGCAGTGGAATCACCCTGCCGTCGGCGTCGACGAGGTGCGCGCCGATCTTCTGCGCCCCGTAGTTGAACTCCACATCCGTCGAGACCGGCCACGGGTGCTGGTTGAAGACGAGGAGGGGCTGGGTTCCCTCTTCGAACGGGATATCGATCTGGCGTGCGAGGACGTTGTGGGCCCGAACGATAATGCGTTTCGCGATCGCGACGGCTTCGCCCAACTGGTCACGGGCATCCGTGTATGCCGGTTCGATGGCGGAACCCGGGAGAACATCATGGAACTGGTTGAAAAGGATCTGCTTCCATGCCCGGCCGAGGTCGTCCCTCGGATATTCGATGTCGTCGCGCAGAGCAACGACTGCCGCCCACCGTTCGGCGGAGAGCACGGCGTACTGGGCGCGCTTCTGCCACTCCTTGATGCCCGAGTGCGCGGAGTAGCAGCCGGGGGCGTGGTGCTGGAGGTCGTCAGTGCGCACCGGCAGCGAGTCGAGGAACTCAGGCCCCCGCGCGAGAACCTCGTCGAAATACTCGCGGGGAGAGGACATCTTCAGCCTTCCGAATGAGCCCATGCGGTCGAAGCGATGGATGGACTCGATGTTGGCTTTCGTCGGCCCGCCACCGTGATTACCGACCCCGTAGAACACCATGGCGTTGCCGATCGAGCGGTCGAGGGCACCGAGCGACTTCTCGGTCTGGCCGTCAACGGGGCCGGGAGGGCTGCCGTATTCGAACGGGATGCGGTAACCGAGCACTCGGCTGCCGTCCGGTGCCTGCCACCAGAACAGCGACTCGTCGAAGTCGCCCTCGTGGGGTCCTGGCCGGAGGAAGACGTAGGAGTCCATGCGCTGTCCGCGAAGGATCTGGGGGAGCATGGCGTTGTGGCCGAACGGATCGACATTCATGCCGACCGTTGAGATCTGCCCGAACCGCGATTCGAGGTATCGCTGGCCATAGAGGCCCTGCCTCACAAAGCTCTCGCCCATCGGCATGTTGCAATCGGGTTCCACCCACCAGCCGCCCGTGTTAACCCAGCGGCCATCGGCGACCCGCTCCCGGATGCGCTCGAAGAGCTCGGGGTCACTTTCCTCGACCCAGCTGAGCAGCACGACCTGGTCGCAGGTGAAAATGAAGTCAGGATACTCGTCCATCCGTTGTATTGCCGACCAGAACGTGGCTCGGGCTTCCTGGTAGCCCTCCTGCCACGGCCAGAGCCACACCGGGTCGATATGGGCGTTGCCGATCATGTGCAGGGTGCGGGGATGAGTGGCGAGGGGGCGCTGGTCGCCGGAGGGAAATTTCGGCTGCGCTCCTGAGGGGGCGTTGGCGATCGGCGCGCGGTCGGTCACTGAAAGTCCTCGATTCCGGCGGCCCAGGCGTCCACCATTTCTGAAATGACGTGAAGCATGAAGGTATGCATCTCCTGGATGCGAGGGGTCACGGTGGATGGCACGATCAGGGCATGGTCAGCGAACTGTCGCGCCTCACCCCCGTCACCCCCGGCAAAGAGAAGCGTTGTTGCGCCGCTCGTGCGAGCTTGCCTCAGCGCGGACACCACGTTCTCTGAGGTGCCACTGGTCGTGAAGGCAGCGACGACATCGCCTTTCCGGGCGAGTCCCTCCACCTGCCGCGAGAAGACGTCGGCGAAGTCGTAATCATTGGCGATGCAGGTGAGCGTCGTCGGGTCGGTGCTGAGGGTAACTGCACCGAGAGGGCGGCGATCCCGGGCGTAATGGCCGATGATCTCGCCGGTGAAGTGCTGGGCGTCTGCCGCGCTTCCTCCGTTGCCGAAGGTGAAGAGAATATGGTTTGCCTCGAAAGCGGCGATGAGGGCATGACCAGCGCGACGCACCTCCGGGAGGAGCGCGTCCATCGCGGTCGCAGTGTCGATGTGAGTGGTGAGTTGATCCTGCATCCAGTCAGCCACGGCGTGCCTCCGCCCCGACGGCCTCAGCTGTTTCGGACAGCAGGTCGAAGGCAATGGCCGCGGCGCCGATCACGCAGACGACATCGCCGAGTTCGGCCAGGCTCACACGAACCACTTTGGCCGCTGGCGGCATCGAATCGTGCGTGACGGCATCCGCGATCGGATCGAGGAGGAATCGTCCGGAGCGGGTCACTCCCCCGCCCAGAACGACGAGGTCCGGTTCGAGAATGTTGACGAGGTCGGTGATGGCGCTCGCCAGGAGGGCGGTCGTGTGGTCCCACAGCTCTCGGGCGAGCGGGTCTCCGGCCTGGGCATGGCTGGAGACGTCTTCGGCGCGAACGACCGCCAGGTCGCCGAGCGTCGACGGGGCACCCGCGTCGATTGCCTCTCTGGCCCTGGCCGCGATGGAGCTGCCTGACGCGTAGACCTCGAGGCATCCTCGCCTGCCGCACAGGCACTGTCTGCCGCCGGTTTCCACCAGGATGTGGCCGTATTCTCCGCCGTTCTGCGCCCCACCGCGATGCAACTGGCGGTTGATCACGGCGCCTCCTCCGATGCCGGTCGAGATCGTCAGGTACAGCATTGTCGATGTGCCGCGGCCGCTGCCGTAGCGGAATTCCCCGAGGGCCGCCGCTGTCGCGTCATTGTCGAGGGCGACCGGCACGCCGAATTCGCGCTCGACGATGTCGACGATCGGAATGTCGATCCAGCCGGGGAGATGCAGGGGGCCGGTGAGGACGCCGGCGACGCGGTCGAGCGGACCGCCGCAGGAGATCCCGACAGCAGCAACCGGACCGAGTCCCGCCGCCTGAATGGATTGCTGTCCCATCGCGAGGAGTCTGCCGAGAATGACGTCCGGCCCATCGTCGCGGTGGGTTGGCTCGATGAGAAGGCCGTGCGGTGTTCCGTCAGGGGTGACGACCGCGACGGCGAGCTTGGTACCGCCAATGTCGAGCGAGAGCACTGGCTGCGGCTCTGCGACCATGGTTCTCCCTGGGAGTTGTGGGATCGTTCCCATGCGATCCTAGAGGCTCAGTGAGGAAGGGGTCAAGAGGTCACGGGCGCTGCAATTCCCACAATGTCGACGAGCGCTTCGGCATGCTGGCCGAGGAGGAGCGAGCCGATGGAGACGTCGACCGCAACGCGGGCCCGGTCGCGCGGCGCACCGGTCGGAACAACCTCGAAACTCGCCGCGCGTTCTTCGCCCGCATCGAGTTCGACCGTGATCACCTCATCCGATGAGCGCCATCCCGCTGGCATCACCGGGTGCAGCGTCGCGACGGATGCCACGGGATGCGGATTCCGCACGGTCACGGTGAGGGAAAACGGGCGGTCGACGGGTACACGTGACCGATATGGGGAGAGTCGCGCCAGAACACCGTCGGCGCCGAGATCGAGTTGATCGAGCGGCAGGAGAGCCTCGTGCATCTCCGCCAGGTCGTCACCGGCATACCGGAGATAGTCGAGGTAGCCTGGCTCGACCCATCGCGGTTCCCAGTGACCGCTACACAGCAGTCCGGGGCCCACCCGCCGATACAACTCGGCGCTCTCGATGTAGTCGTGCACCCGGAACCGGTTGCGGTACTGATAGTTGAGAATCTCGTGACGTTCCCCCGGGATGCCGAGATTCTCCTGCTGGTCACCGGTGAAGAGCACCTTCACCCCGTCGACGGTGACCTCGAATGCGGCAGCGAACAGGGTGTGGCCGGGCTGTTCGTGCACGGTGATCGTGTATTCGTTCCAGCGAAACGACTCTCCGAGCGGCAGGATGCGGTCAGACGGAATGGGCTCGTACCACTGGCTGGGCAGATCGTGAAGCCACGGGTCAGCGAGCACTGGCGCCACGTTGGCCGGCGTCCAGATCTCTGTGCCTTCGACGTCGCGGAGGAGCGGGAGGCCGGCAACGTGGTCGTCGTGATAGTGCGTCGGCAGTGCCACCGAGATCCTCGAGACACCGAATTCTTCGCGGAGCGCCGGCAGCGAGGCAAGCCAGGGACGCCGTGCCGCACGGTCCGTTCCGGTCGGCAGGCCCGTCGTCATGTCGTAGCCGTAGTCAATGAGAAGCGCCTCGCCGGTGTCCGAGAGCAGGAGGTAGCAGCAGGACAAGCTCGAGCGGTTGAGCAGCAGATGGTCGGTCAGCGGGATAAACGGATGCCGCAGGCGGTCGGCGAGATCCCACGGATGCCACCGCCTCGAATCGACGTGGTATTGCATGCGAGCGGCAAGCAGCCCCAGGGCGTCGTCCGGTGTGTTCATCGGTTCACCGTGTGAGGGCAGAAGCAGGTCGAGGAGCTCGTCCTGCAGCAGGTAACAGCTCAGCACCGTCATGGCCGGCCCCTCGTGGGCGGTGTATGACCACTGGGTCGCCGCGAGTGACCATACTTTGCCGGGCGCGAAGATGAGATCGCCGCTGAATGCGATGCGTGCTCCCGCGCGCTCGAGCACGTAGGTGACGCTTCCAACGGTGTGCCCGGGGGTCGGGAGAGTCAGGAGCGAGACGCCACCAAAGTTCGCCCTCCGGTATTCCGGAACCACCCCGTGGACGGGAACCGACTCGAGAAGGGAGAACCTGTCCTGCCGAACGTTGTAATCGTTGTCGAGCGCTCGCCGTTCCCACATCTCTTCCACCTTTGCGAAGAGATCGACCTCGACGGGTGGAACGTGGATCCGCGCTCCGTGCGCGACCGCGAGCGGAAGGCCCTGAGCCTGGTCCCGATGGTGGTGCGTCATGAGGACGTCGGTGATCCGCGAGATGCCGAGCGCGCCCAGGTAATCGAGAGCTCGTCCCGAGCCGAAGTCAATGGCGACCGCTGTGCGCTCCTCGCCTGCCTCAGTGACGATGAGATAGACATTGCAGGTGTCAGGCACCCGGAAGACGCCGGGACAGACTTCGGTGACGATCTGGTTCACGGGCGGAGTGACTCCCGATACCTGCGCCACGTGTCGGCGACAACGGCCAGATCACCGCGATCGATGCTCTCGCCCGAGCGGTCGATCGCCTCGACGTAGTACAACGCGGGCACGCCGAGGTGGACCTGAGCTGCGGCGTATCGCAGCCACTCGGCCCGGTTGGGCATCGGCCACTGGTCGGTATCGATGGGGTGAAGCGGAAGGACTCTGCGGGCGATCGCGTGCCGGAAGGTGAGCTGGTCGACCACGGGCACCCGCGCCCCGGTGATATCCCGTTTGGAGACATCGTTGAGTCGAATCATGTCGGTCACGTCGGCGAACGACGGATGCATGGTGTGCGTAATGACGAGAGAGTCCGGTTTCGCGAGCTTCGCCGCGTCGTGCAGGGTCGAGAGCAGGAGATGAAGACCTGCGATTCCCCACGAGCCTTCGGCACCGTTAAGAAACCGTCCGCTCGGGCTGCGCTGGGTGAAGTCGATCTTGAAACCGTCGGCGTCGAGACCCTCCGGTGAAAGCAGCTCAGAGACGATCGTGCGGAGCCTCGCCTGATACCGCTGATTCGCAGGATCGACGCTCACCGGGCGCCCGTCTGGTGTCGTGATGCACTCGGAGGCGGGGATGCCCTCCGGATCCCATGCCTTCCACCACAGCAGCACCCGCTGTCCCGCCGCGTGCCGTTCGGCAATCCAGCCCTTGAGGTCCGGCCAGTGATCGGTGTCGACGGTCGCTGTGCCGTACTCCGACTGCCAGCGGTCATCGAGGACGATCGTGCCAGGCACCAGCTGTGATTCGGCGAGCCGAGCAAGGAAATCGTCATAGACATCCGCTCGCGAAAAACTCGACGCGGCGCGCGTGATGAGCGACTCTTCAGCGTCACTCTGCGGCACCGTGTCTGATGTCGGTTCGGCGGCACCGGCGTGCAGGAGGTGCATGGACCGTGCGCACTGCGCTCCCCAGCCGCAGAAGATGGGTTCGCGCCACCACGGTTCGACTTCCGGGCCACTCGCCGGAGCGGCGCCGGCATCGACGAGGTCAGCGCGGTAGTCCTCGAGAACCTGCCAACCGGTATCCGCTGGCCGGATCACGACGGTGGGTGATGTCCAGGTTCCGTCGACCCTCGTGTGCCCTTCGTAGTCGAGCTGGAGGAGAAAGCCCGAATCCAGCGGCAGGTACCGCATCGCCGTGAAGGTGAGGTCGCGAACCGGTGCGCGGAGCCAGAGGCCGAGCCAGTCGCCGTCCGGCAGGCCCGTCGCATCGACCGGCGGCTTGCGTGAGAGGCCGAGAGCGAGTGGCGGTGGTGAAAAGACGGCGTTCAGCCTGCCGGGATCGGCATCCCCGACGACGCCGAGGGTCGCGGCCGATCGCGAGGGTCGGACGAGTTGAATCGGCTCGGTCGCTGCCGGAACGAGAACCCCGGCGAAACGGCCGACCGATGAGCGGAACTCACCCGCGGCCCCGCTCGACAGAACCGCCCGTCCGCCGAGAACGGTGACGTCGGTGATCCGCGCGGCACCTGTCACACTCACTGACACCTCGATACCGCGGGGCGTGCAGAGAAGGCGCGTCTCGTGGCGCTGCCACGCGGTGCTCGAGAGGGAAACCGTGATGAGGATGTCTCCTCTCGCGGTTTCCGTGACCGCCAGGTCGTTCACCGCCCAGACCTCATCCGGGTTTTCGACGGTATGTACCGAGCTCAGGAGGCTGAGTTCCGACCATTCGGTGCCGCTGGCATCCGTCAGCAGTGCGTACGGAGCGGTGCGCGTGCCCGCGAGAATCAGGGCGTATGCGCCGGTCTCAACCCGGACGGCTCCGCCGCTTCGGGTGAGTGTGATGTCGTCGGTAAGTGTCATGTGTTTTCGGTTGTGGGATCGCTGTTGTTTCGTGACCGAAGTGCGGTGAGCAGTGCTCGCACGCCGCCAGCGGGCGAGGTGAGAACCGGAACCGGCAGTTCCACCCCGTCGAGGGCATCCGCCATCGACGCCTGCGCGAGCACGAGAACATCGCTGCGACCGGCGAACTCCACAGCGGCATCCCGGATCAGCGACGCATAGAGCGACTGATCACCGCGGTCTTTGGCATCCGCTGCACCATCGACGATCGTCACGTCGATGGTGACGTCGGGGTGTTCCTCAGCGAATCGCTCGAGCAGCCGGCTGGTGGGGCCGATCGTCGCCTCGAGCGTCGCGAGCACTTCGACGTGTCCCTCCCGGTCTTCGCTGCGCGCCGCCCTGGTGGCCAGAGTGACGGCCCGCTCCGCCATTGCGGCGTCGACGCGGACAACGGGAACCCGTGATGGTGCTGCTTCTGCCGCTTCGGCGATCGACGAACACGTCACGAGAATCGCCTGGGCGCCGGCGTCGGCGAGATAGCCGATGTGGGCGGCCACCCGGGCGGTTACCTCATCGGTCACGCCGTCGGAGATCGCCGTTGCGAGGAGGGCGGCGTCCACGATGTGAACCGACTCGATGTCGCGGTGTTCGGCTGTGAGCGCCGATGAGAAGGACTCTGCGAGGGCTGGCACCGTGTGCAGCAGTCCGACGCGGTTGTGTGCGTTCATGATTCACTCCAGGGTCGTGCGCACCGGTCGACGATGTCGATCAGGGCGCGAAGGCGGGGAAGGGAGACGGTCTTGAGTTGTGCTGACACGTCGGATGATCCCACAACGTCGCTCCAGAGGGCACGGCCGGCGAGAAATCCGCTCGCTCCTCCCCGACAGGCCGCTTCGACGGCGGACGCGAAGTTCTCCCGGCCAACGCCCTGTGACAGCACGACCCACGGGCCATCGATCGCCTCATCGAGCCGCTCGCTCTCCCGCAACTGTTCGGTGGGGTTTCCCGCTCCGGCGAGGGGCACTTGCGCCTTGTAGAGGCTCTGCCCCACAGTCGACAGCTCACGAGCCGCCTCGACGATGGCATCCTCCGTGTTCCAGGTGCCGGAGTCGAGCTCAGCCGGTGTCGCTCGCACAACCGGTTCGAGCACCGAGAGCATTCCACGCTCAGTGGCTGCCCGCACAAAGTCCTGAGCCAGCTGCAGCCGACGTTCCCGCTGGTCGTCCCGCCGCCAGATGATCAACAGTTTGAGCGCGCTCACACCGCTGAGGTCAAAATCCGGGGCAAGAACGACGGGGTCGAGATCGGTGTCGTCGACCGGCCCGCCGTCGTCCTGGGCGAGCGCATCCGCCGCGAGAATCAGCCCGGTCGATGGGTCGAGGGTGGACCGAATCTCGTCGAAACCATACTCACGGTCAATCAGAAACCCGGATGCCACTGGGCCGAGAACATCGGCGACGGTGCGCTTGAAATCCACAAGCACGCTGTCATCCGGCCGCCCCTTTCCCGCGGCATCGAACATGGTGCGCAGGCTCTCTCTCTGATCCATGGCGACCATGGCCAGGGCTCCGGATTCGCGGGCGATGGTGTCGAGTGTTGTGAGCGTCGGCAGTTCGGTCATGGGTGGACTCCGGGGTTGTCGGAAAGCGCTGCGGCGGTGAAGCGGGCGAAAAGGCGGTCGTTGAGCGGTGTCGAATGAACGGAACCAACGGATGCCGTGACAAACGTCGTTTGGGGAAGGGCCATGTCGGCCGGAACAGCCCCGACACGCACGGCGGCGAGCAGGGCGGCTGATGCTGCAACGGGCTCATCAGCGGAGACAACACCGAGCCCCGTGCCAAGCGCCCGGGATTTGGCCCGGAGCCAGGATGTGTTGTCTCGGACGTGACCGCCGAAGACGACAGTCTCATGCTCCCGATCGTCGTCGAGGACCGTTGCCTGCGTTTGGGCCATCCACCGCAGCTGCAGGCTGAGCCCCGCCAAAAGCGCAGCGAAGCTCGACTCGGTGCTTTCCGCAGCACCGATGAGGCGTTCGCTCGCCTGGGGGTTCGGAAATGGTGATTGCCGACCGCGAGGGTACGGCAGGACGAAGGGACCGCCGGAGAGGAGGGGATCGAGCTCACCGAGAAGAACGTCCTGGCCGGCATCCGGGTGCTCGTCGAACCAGCGCGCCACCAATGCACCACCGGTCGAACCCGACAGCACGATCTCGGCACGGCCGTCGACGGTGCGGGTGAGGCTCATTCCCTGGCTGAGCGCCGCGGCCCTCGGCGCTTCCCGGTCGATCACGCGGAGAAGTGCTTCGGTCGTTCCGATTGAGTTCGCGAGCGTCGATTCGGTGCGCGCGCCGGCTCCCCATGCCCCGACGACGTGATCGTGCCCAGCGATGAAGACGGGCGTCCCAGGGGGCAAACCGGTGTGTGCTGCCGCGTGCAGCGTCACAGTGCCCGCGTTATCCCCTGGCGCCAGCACGCGGGGAAGGCTGTTCGGGCTCAGTCCGACGAGGTCCAGAAACTCAGGCTCGAATTCCAACGGCAGGTCTTCCCCGGCGCGCGGAAGCCGGTACGCCATCGTGCGGAGGGCAAGCGTGTGGTCCGTGACGAGTTCGCCGGTGAGCCGCTCGGCGATGAAGTCGGCCATTCCCGCCCAGGCGGCCATTTTCGACCACCGCTCCGGTTCGAGCTGAGCGAGGCGGTGCCAGGTCGCGAGCGGGACCTTACCGGTCGGCGGAACACCGGTCGCGACCGAAAGCCGGGTTTTCTCCGCGGTGCTCAGCGACTCGAACAGCGACGGCGTGGTGGCAGGGCCAGCTGGCCGGGCATCCCAGCGCACAATCTGTCCGATCGGTGCGCGATCCGTGTCGAGGAGGACGCCGCTCTCGGCCATCGACGCGATCCCGATCGCCGCAACCGGCCGGTCACCTTCGTCCGTCAGCGCGCGAATGCTCTCGGCGATGTTCGACCAAAGCTGCAACGGGTCCTCAGGCGTCGGAAACGAACGGATGCCACGTTCGCAGACCTCCGCGCCGATCTCGACGAGCGCAACCTTGGTGCGCGTCGACCCGATGTCGATGCCGATCGCGCGGACGCGCGCATCCAGAGCGACGGTGTCCGTCGACGGGGGAAGGGGAGCAGCGGTGCCCATGACGACATTTTGTCCGTTGCTGAACAAAGCAGTCAAGATTTGTTCATCTATTGACAGAATTCGCCCCACTCTCTTGGATGGGATCGTGCGCTATTCCGACGCCCCGGTTCGACGGGCAGAAATCGTGAACCGAGTCTCTCTCGGGGGCTACGTCTCGAGCGCCCAGCTGGCTGCCGAGCTCGGTGTTTCCGAAATGACCATCCGCCGCGACGTGCGGCAACTCGCGAGCGATGGGCTGGTGCGCCAGGTCGTTGGCGGTGCCACCCTCCCGTCTCCCGTCGTGCCGTTTGACGAACGGCGAAACACCGAGAGCTCCCTCAAACAGGCCATCGCCGAGGCCTGCCTCCCCCTGCTCGCCGGAGCGACGACGATCGCGCTCGACGCGGGGACCACGGTCGCGCCCCTCGCCGCCCGGATCGAGCCGGGCACCACAGTCGTGTCGCACTCGGTGCCTGTCCTGACTGCGTGTACGTCGCGGGATGACCTCGACCTGATCGGTGTTGGCGGCACCTACCAGCCGGTGACACGGTCATTCACCGGTCCGGCAACGCGGTCGGCACTCGAGTCCCTCGCCGTCGATGTCGCCGTTCTCAGTGCGACCGCGGTCGACGGTGCCGCCTTCTTTTCAACGGATGCCCTCGACGCTGAAACGAAGCGGGTGATGGCATCCGTTTCTGCGACGACGATTCTGCTCGCCGACTCGACGAAACTGGGCCAGCGGGCGCGAATCCGGGTTGGCCCGTTGTCACTCATCGACATTCTCGTCACCGACTCCGGAGCGCCGCGGGCGACGCTCGATGAACTTCGTGCCGCTGGACTTCGAGTCGTGATTGCCGACACTGTGGGGACAGTCCCGACGTTCGTGACTGCCGTCAGTCGGCGGTAGCGCCACCCTCAGCGAGGTAGGCCAGGCGCTGGAGCGTCTCGTTGTTGCGTGCGTGCAGCATCACTTGCCTGACCGGTGCGGGGATGAAGCGGCCGGGTCCTTCAACGGCATCCTCGCCGATCCGCACGACGCAGTTCTCGCCGCGGGGTTTCACATCGAGCGTGACGTGTGCCACGCCGATCGGCCAGCCGCGGGCGCGCACCTTCATATGCCGCGGCGGATCCCACTCAAGCACCGAGGTTGAGTCGTTGATGAGGAACGGCCAGACTCCGAATGAGTGGAAGAGCCTTGCTCCCTCTGCGGGCCAGGCATCATCAACGTCGCGCATGCGCGAGGCGCCGACGACCCAGCTGGGATACAACCATCCGTTGGCCAGCACCTCGAAGACGCGCTCAGGGCTCGCGTGGATGAGGCGGTAGTTGACGCTCATGACTTCCTTCCGAGGATTTGGTCAGGGGTTGGTGACAGTGATGGGGCCGTCGTGATGCCGAACCGGTCGCGCAGGGCGAGCAATGCGGCGTTCCAGCC
>JAZQRG010000436.1:0-5548 GCA_045629445.1 Mycetocola sp.
TCGAAAGGTGCGAGAAGATTCCGCGTACGTGGATGCGACCGAGGCGCTCCAGCTCGGCAGCCCGCACGAACACACGCTCCCAGTCTGCAGCGTCGATTCCGTTGCGCGAGGGTCCGGTTTCAAGCTTGAGGTGGACGTGCAGAGGCGCGTTGTCGACGACATCCGCTGCCCGCTCCAGCTGCTCGAGCGTTGAGACACCGATGTCGATGCCGAGCCGCCCTGCCGGGACGAAGTCCGTGTCGAGGCCGTGCAGCCAGCACAGCACCGGCGCGGTGATGCCGGCATCCCGGAGCGCACCCGCCTCGGCGAGGTCGGCGGTTCCGAGCCAGTCGGCCCCGCCGTCAAGAGCCGCGCGGGCGGCTGGCACCGCACCGTGCCCGTAACCGTCGGCCTTCACAACGGCGACGATGTGCTCGACATCGACGACCGTCGCGAGATGACGGATGTTGTGGGTCATGGCATCCGTGTTGATGATCGCTTCACGGAAACCGCTCATGCGTTGTCTTCTTCCAGGGTGGGCAGCGCCCCAGGGTGGGCTTCAGGCGCGTTTCGTTCAGGTTCGTTTCGCTCGGCGATGACGAAGGCAATCGCCGCTCCGGCATCGTGGCTCATGGAGAGGTGGAGGTGGTCGATTCCACGCGCCCGAACCACCGCGGCGGTTTCGCCGGAGAGTTCGAAGCGCGGGTCGCCCTCGGCGCTGTTGGAGACGACGATGTCCAGCCAGTGCACGCCGTCAGAGCTGCCGAGCGCCTTGATGAGCGCTTCCTTCGCTGCAAACCGGCCGGCCAGCGAGCGAAGCGGCCGGGTTTGCTCGGTTTCGGTGAACAGACGCTCGCGCAATCTCGGCGTCCGGTCGACGGCGCGTTCGAACCGCGCAAGATCGACCAGATCGACGCCGATTCCGACGATCACGCTGCTCCCCTTTCGGCTGGAGACGGACCAGGCACAGCGCGCTGACCGTCGCCGGCGCGCTGTGCGCGGTGCTTATTCGACGGTGACCGACTTCGCGAGGTTCCGCGGCTGGTCGACGTCGAGACCCTTGGCAATCGCCAGTTCCATGGCGAAAATCTGGAGGGGGATGACGGCAAGCAGCGGCTCGAAGAGCGGTGATGCGAGCGGAATGCGGATCACGGTGTCGGCGAACGGCAGAACCGCGGCGTCGCCCTCTTCAGCGATCGCGATGATCTTCGCGCCGCGGGCGCGAATCTCCTGGATGTTGGAAACGACCTTGGAGTGCAGCAACGCGGAGCCGCGAGGGCTCGGCACGACGACGAAGACCGGCTGGCCGGGTTCGATGAGTGCGATGGGGCCGTGCTTGAGCTCACCGGCAGCAAAGCCCTCGGCGTGGATGTACGCGAGTTCCTTGAGCTTGAGCGCGCCCTCGAGCGCAATCGGGAAGCCGACGTGGCGGCCGAGGAACAGCACGGCACGCGAGTCGCTCATCCAGCGGGCAAGCTGCTCAACGACGTCGCTCTCGCCGAGGATGGTGGCGATCTTTGCAGGAACGGCGAGGAGCTCTTCGGACTGCTCGGCGAGGACCTCGGCCGGCTGGGCTCCGCGCACGCGGGCGAGGTGCAGTGCGAAGAGGTACAGCGCTGTGATCTGGGCCACGAATGCCTTGGTGGATGCGACCGCGACCTCTGGGCCGGCGTGTGTGTAGACAACAGCGTCGGACTCGCGCGGAATCGTCGCACCCTGGGTGTTGCAGATCGAGAGCGTTTTTGCACCCTTCTCACTGGCGTACTTCACGGCCATGAGCGTGTCCATGGTCTCACCCGACTGGCTGATCGACACGACGAGCGTCTGCGGGGTGATGACCGGTTCGCGGTAGCGGAACTCGTGGCTGAGTTCGACGTCGACCGGAATCCCGGCCCACTTCTCGAGAGCGTACTTGGCGACCTGGCCGGCGTATGCGGCAGTTCCACAGGCGATGACCACGATGCGGTTGATGTCGACGAAGAGTTCGTCGAGGCCCATGAGTTCCGGGATGACGACCTGGCCATCGGCGTCAATACGGCCGCGCAGGGTGTTGGCGACGGCATCCGGCTCTTCCGAAATCTCCTTGGCCATGAAGCTCGGCCATCCGCCCTTGTCTGCGGCGCTTGCGTCCCACTGGATTTCGAACGGCTCGACCTCGACGGGGGCGCCGAAGAAGTCGGTTACTTCGACCTTGTCTGGGGTGATTGAGACGATCTGGTCCTGGCCGATGGCGAGGGCGTTCTGGGTGTACTCGACGAACGCGGCGACGTCGGACGCGAGGAAGTTCTCTCCGTCGCCGAGTCCGATGACGAGCGGGGAGTTGCGGCGCGCGCCCACGACGAGGCCCGGCTCGTTCTCGTGGACGGCGAGGAGGGTGAATGCACCGTCGAGCCGTGCGACGACGTTCTGGAACGCTTCGCGGAGGTCCTGGGTCTTGCGGTACTCGCGGCCGAGCAGAACGGCGGCGACTTCGGAGTCAGTCTCGCTGACGAAGGTGAACCCTTCGTCGAGGAGTTCCTTCTTGAGGGGCGAGAAGTTTTCGATGATTCCGTTGTGGATGAGGGCGAGCTTGCCGTCATCGCCGAGGTGCGGGTGGGCGTTCTCATCGGTGGGAGCACCGTGGGTTGCCCAGCGGGTGTGGCCGATTCCGGTGTGGCTCTTCTCCATGGCGCCTGCCTTCAGGTCACCGGCGAGGATGGCCAGCTTGCCCGCGCGCTTGCGGGTGCGAAGCACACCGTTCTCATCGATGACGGCAACACCGGCAGAGTCGTACCCGCGGTACTCAAGACGGCTGAGACCCCCGAGGAGTACATCGATACTGTCATTGCCGCCTACGTAACCCACGATTCCACACATGGGCTCAAGAATAGCCCCAATAGACTGGGAGCCTTATGTCTGACCACGGAGACGGCCACCACAACGGCACGCAGACCACCCCGTTCGTTGAAATCGACAGGTCGGACTGGGCTCGGCTCGCGCCGAACACCCCAACGCCCCTGACCGATGCCGAGATCGTGCAGCTTCGCGGTCTCGGTGATCGGCTCGACATGACCGAAGTCGCCGAGGTGTACCTGCCGATCAGCAGGCTCCTGAGCCTGTATGTCGCCGCGGCCAAACGACTGCATGACTCGACGATGTCGTTCCTCGGCGAGTCCACCGACCGCACTCCGTTCGTCATCGGTGTCGCGGGCTCCGTCGCGGTCGGTAAGTCAACGGTCGCGAGGCTCCTCCGGGAGCTCATGGCCCGCTGGCCGGACACCCCGCGGGTGGAACTCATCACGACCGACGGCTTCCTCTATCCCAACGCTGAACTCAAGCGGCGCGGGATCATGGAGCGCAAGGGGTTCCCCGAGGCATACGATCGTCGCGCACTGCTCCGGTTCGTCAGCGCGGTCAAGAGCGGTGCGCCCGAGGTGCGTGCGCCGTTCTACTCGCACCTCAAGTACGACATCGTTCCCGACGCCCAGGTCGTCGTGCGGCGTCCTGACGTGCTCATCGTCGAGGGACTCAACGTGCTGCAGCCGGCCGGAAACGGCCACCGCCTCACCGTCGCTGACCTCTTCGACTTCAGCATCTTCGTCGACGCGCGCACGAGCGATATTGCAACCTGGTACGAGGAGCGGTTTATGGCGCTCCAGCGTGGAGCGTTCACCAACCCGAATTCATTCTTCAACGTCTATGCCGACCTCACCGAAGAGCAGGCGCGCGAGAAGGCTCGCTATTTCTGGCGCGAGGTCAACGAACCAAACCTGGTCGACAACATCCGTCCAACGAAAGCGCGAGCGAAACTCGTCCTGCGGAAGGCGTCAGACCACAAGGTGAGTTCGGTGCTTCTCCGCAAGGTGTGACGCAAGCGCCTCGGCAGGCGCGGTCAAGCCCCGAGGTCAGACGGCGAGCCGGACCCGGACAATGTCGGCGATCTGGTGGGCAAGCCGGTCAGCCGTTGACTGGTCTGCAGCCTCGACCATGACGCGGACGAGCTGCTCAGTGCCGCTTGGACGCAGCAGGACCCGACCGGTGTCACCCAGTTCGGTCTCGGCGGTGCGCACAGCTTCGGCGAGAACCTCATCCTTGTGGATGCCTTCGCGGTCGACATCCCGGACGTTCACGAGAATCTGCGGGTAGACGGTCATCACGCTCGCGAGCTCAGCGGCCGTCTTACCGGTTCGCGCCATCTCGCTGACGAGGTGAAGGCCGGTGAGGATGCCGTCACCTGTCGTCGCAAATTCGCTCATGATGACATGGCCGGACTGCTCGCCGCCGAGGGCGTACCTGCCGCCGTCCATCGCCTCGAGGACGTAACGGTCGCCGACCTTGGTGTGAACCATGGAGATGCCGTGCTGTTCCATCGCCATGCGGAGGCCGAGGTTGCTCATCACCGTTGCGACGAGGGTGTTGTCGGTCAACCGACCGCGTTCCTTCATCGAGACCGCGAGGATGGCCATGATCTGATCACCGTCGATGATCGTGCCGTTTGCGTCGACGGCGAGGCAGCGGTCTGCGTCACCGTCGTGGGCAATGCCGATGTCTGCGCCGTGCTCGAGCACCGCTTTCGCGAGCAGATCGAGGTGGGTTGAGCCAACACCGTCGTTGATGTTCATGCCGTCGGGGTCGTTGCCGATGACGGTGACCCTGGCGCCCGCGTCGCGGAATACCTCGGGTGAGACACCAGCTGCTGCACCGTGTGCGCAGTCGAGCACGACGTGGATGCCGTCAAGTCGGTGCGGGAGGCTCGCGAGCAGGTGGACGACGTAGCGATCCTCCGCGTCAGCGAACCGGCGAATCCGGCCAACGTCTGCACCGGTCGGGGCCCAGTTGGGCTCGTCGAGATGCTCTTCAATGCGCGTCTCGACGGCGTCGGGAAGCTTGGTGCCTCCACGAGCGAAAATCTTGATTCCGTTGTCAGGGGCCGGGTTGTGGCTCGCGGAGATCATCACGCCGAAGTCGGCGTCGATGTCCGCGATCAGGAACGCGGCGGCTGGGGTCGGAATAACCCCGGCGTCGAGAACATCGACGCCGGATGAGGCGAGCCCGGCGGCAACAGCCGCTGACAGGAACTCGCCGGAAATACGGGGGTCGCGTGCGAGCACGGCGACAGGTCTTTTGCCTGCAGCTCGGCGGGCCTCAGCACTTCGGCCCTGCCCAAGCACCACAGCGGTGGCTTGGGCAAGGCCGAGAGCGAGGTCTGCCGTCAGGTCCTTGTTCGCGAGGCCGCGAACACCATCAGTACCAAACAGGCGAGGCATAAAAAGCAGTCCTGATCCGAGGCGCGATTAGCGCTTCGAGAACTGGGGTGCCTTACGGGCCTTCTTGAGACCGGCCTTCTTGCGCTCCTTGACGCGAGCGTCACGGGAGAGGAATCCGGCCTTCTTCAGGGTTGCGCGGTTGTTCTCTTCGTCGATCTGGTTGAGCGCACGAGCGATACCGAGGCGAAGCGCACCGGCCTGGCCCGAGGGGCCACCGCCGGAGATGCGAGCGATAACGTCGTAGCCGCCAGCCAGGTCGAGGATGGTGAACGGGTCGTTGATGAGCTGCTGGTGCAGCTTGTTCGGGAAGTACTCGGCGAGCT